>CAMBHH010000078.1 GCA_945866505.1 Flavobacterium psychrophilum | reverse complement strand
TCAATCAACTTTTTAGCCGTTTCAAAATCCATATTGTCAGCTGTTTTCAACACACAATTCAGATATTGATATTCCTTGCTGTAGGATTGAACATCAAGAAGGTCAACCACAAAATCCTGTTTGATTGTTTTTATCGTAAAATTAAAATTGGAAAGTGTTTTGTTCTTTTCGGCTACTTTTGGATTAAGTTTATCCAAATGCAAAGTCACTTGATATTCCGTACCCGATTCCAACTTTTTTTCAGGAATAAAAGCGATTGTATTGCTGGAAAGCGCAACCACTTTTCCGTTGACACTTGGAGAAATATCAAACAAATCATCGTCTAAAACCTGATTGACGTTCCAATTCGAATCAAAAGCTAAGACCACACGAATATCGGATTGTGCTGAGACAATGCCGCCTGTAAAACTGACAATATACTCTTTGAATAATGAAAAATCGGAATTAAAATCGGATGATTTCTTGCTGCACGCTTGAAATACAAAAAAAATAAAAAACACGTAAACTAATCCTTTTGCTTTCATTTTTATCTAGAGTTAATGGTTTACAAATTAAAATTTTAGCAACATTTCACAATTAAGTCGATAACTATAAAATTGCTGATTATATTGTAGTAAATGTATAGATTATTTTAATATTTTAAGAAGAAAAATCAGTTGTTCAAAATGAATTTTTGGAAATAAAAAATAATTATAAATTGCAACAGATCAAATCTAAAAATAATCTGTTTAGTTCTTCTTTATATCAGGATGCATCGTGATCAATTTCGAAGTGTCATTTACCATAAGTCCCAAAAAATTGTGCTTTTTAGATGTAATTGTAATACCATTTTCTCGAACTCACGGTCTTCATCAACAGGAATTTCGTCCTTTCAAAAGCCACTTACATCTTGTTACCCTTTCTTTATAAAATTCTCTTGCTAAAATATAAAAATTTTAAATTCCAAAATTAAAATAAAAAAATCCCAAACTCCTAAAAACAGGAATTTGGGATTTCAAATATTGGAATGTATTGAAATTTACATTTCAAATGCTTTTTTAGGATTTCCACCACAAAGCAACTCTACTGGATTTTCTAATGCTTCTTTCACGGCAACCAAGAAGCCAACAGACTCACGACCATCGATAATTCTGTGGTCATAAGAGAGTGCTACATACATCATTGGGTGAATTTCTACTTTGCCATTTACCGCAATTGGGCGTTCAATAATATTATGCATTCCAAGAATTCCAGATTGTGGCGGGTTGATAATTGGGGTTGATAACATACTTCCAAAAACACCTCCGTTTGTAATTGTAAATGTTCCACCTGTCATATCGTCAACAGTGATTTGTCCGTCGCGTGCTTTGATAGCCAATCTTTTTATATCGGCTTCTATACCTCGGAAAGTTAAGTTTTCAGCATTTCGAACAACAGGAACCATCAATCCTTTTGGACCTGAAACTGCAATCGAAATATCGCAAAAGTCATACGCAATTTTATAATCGCCATCCATCATGGAGTTTACGTCTGGATATAATGCTAAAGCTCTTGTAACGGCTTTTGTAAAAAATGACATATATCCTAAACCAAGTCCACCGTGTTTCGCTTTGAACGCATCTTTAAATTCGTTACGCAAAGTGTTGATTGGCGTCATATTTACTTCGTTAAAAGTAGTCAACATAGCAGTATCGTTTTTGGCTGCCACTAATCTTTCGGCCACTTTACGACGCAACATTGATAATTTGGTGCGTTCAGAACCACGATTTCCACCGGTTGGAGTTCCCATAGATGGAACGGCATTTATAGCGTCATCTTTGGTAATTCTTCCGTCTTTTCCGGTTCCAAGAATGTCAGAAGGTTGGATGTTTTTTTCGTCTAATATTTTTCTAGCTGCTGGGGATGGAGTTCCTGAAGCGTAGGAAGTCGGTGCAACTGGAGCAGCAACTTTTACTTCTTCTTTCTTCACTTCAACCACTTTTGCTTCTTCTTTTTTAACTTCGGCAACTGTTGCAGAACCTGATGGTTTTGCGGCATCGGTATCAATATGACACACAATTGCGCCAACAGCTACTGTGTCTCCTTCTTCTGCTTTTAGAGAGATGATTCCGCTAGCTTCTGCCGGCAATTCAAGTGTTGCTTTGTCAGAATCAACCTCGGCAATGGCTTGATCTTTTTCTACATAATCCCCATCTTTTACTAACCAAGTAGCAATTTCAACTTCTTTTATAGATTCCCCTGGTGATGGGACTTTCATTTCTAAAATCATCTTATTTATATTAAATTATGAATCTTATATCTTTTATAATACTGTTTTATTTATCTAACAAAATCCTTCTCAAAAACCATTTTTATCGCTTTTGCGTGACGGTTTTTTGACCTTGTGTAACTTCCAGAAGCTGATGCTGAGGAGACTCTTAGCGAAGCCAATCTCCAATTTACTTGATTGAAATTCATTAGCATATAACCGTAAGCTCCCATATTTTTAGGCTCTTCTTGTGCCCAAACATAATCGTCAACATTTTGATATTTTGCAATAATTTCTTTTAATTGATCTACAGGTAATGGGAATAATTGTTCGATTCTGACCACAGCCACATCTTTTCTCCCTCTAATTTCTCTTTCGGCAGTTATATCATAATAGAATTTTCCGGTACAGAAAACTAGGGTTTTTACATCTGCTTTGTTTACTGATTCGTCATCTATGGTTTCTTGAAAAGAACCATTTTCTAATTCTTCAATACTAGAAACAACTCTTGGATCACGAAGCAAACTTTTTGGTGTAAATACGATAAGAGGTTTGCGGAATTTCGCTTTCATTTGTCTTCTCAACAAGTGAAAAAAGTTGGCTGGCGTTGTACAATCGGCTATAAACATATTTTGTCTGGCGCAAAGTTGTAAATAGCGCTCCATTCGACCTGAGGAATGCTCAGCACCTTGTCCTTCGTAACCATGTGGCAATAATAAAACAATTCCGTTTTGATTGTTCCATTTGTCTTCTCCACAAGAAATATACTGGTCAATCATAATTTGAGCACCGTTAGAAAAATCTCCAAATTGTGCTTCCCAAATAGTCAGTGCATTTGGATTCGTTAGGGCATATCCATAATCAAAACCTAAAACTCCATATTCAGATAAAAGCGAGTTGAAGGCGTTGAATTTCCCTTTCTTCCCTTCTAAACTATTAATTAAAACTACTTCTTCTTCTGAATCCTCAACTTTTACCACAGCGTGACGATGAGAAAAAGTACCACGCTCTACATCTTGACCCGAAATACGAACGTCAAAACCTTCTCTCAATAACGAGCCATAAGCTAAATGTTCGGCCATTGCCCAATCTAGTTTATTGGTTTCGAAAAACATTGTTTTTCTATCATTGATTAATTTTTGAACTTTACTAATGAATTTTTTATCGTTTGGCAAATTACAAATGGCATTGGCAACTGCAGTAAGTCCATCTTTTGGATAAGAAGTGTCAATTTTAGTTAACATTTGTGAAATTCCTGCTGGTTCAAAACCTTTCCATTCATTTTGCAAAAATGGAGTAATAATGGTGAGTTCTTTTTTACGAGATTCTTCTAAACTTACTTCTAAATCATCTTTATACTCTTTCTCTAGTTCTTTTACATAAGTACCGTCAATTACGCCTTCTACCAATAACTTTTCAGCATAAATATCTCTAGGGTTTTTATGCTTTGCAATTATTTTATATAAAATGGGTTGCGTAAATCGAGGTTCGTCACCTTCGTTATGACCATATTTTCTGTACCCTAACAAATCGATAAAAACATCACGCCCAAAATGCATTCTAAAATCTAAGGCAAATGTCATAGCGTGTACAACTGCTTCGGCATCATCGGCATTGACGTGCAACACAGGTGAAAGCGTTACTTTAGCAACATCAGTGCAGTAAGTTGAAGAACGAGCGTCAAGGTAATTGGTAGTAAAGCCCACTTGATTGTTGATAACAACGTGAATTGTTCCTCCTGTTTTGTAACCATCTAATTGTGACATTTGAATGATTTCGTATAAAATTCCCTGCCCTGCAATTGCAGCATCACCGTGAACAGCAATTGGCAATACTTTTGAAAAATCGTTCGGAAAATATTTGTCTTGCTGAGCTCTAGTTATACCTTCGATTACAGCTCCAACGGTTTCTAAATGCGAAGGGTTTGGGGCCAAATTAATAGTAATAATTTTTCCAGTGCTAGTTCTTTTCTCGGCACTTAATCCTAAATGGTATTTTACGTCACCATCAAAATACTCTTGATCGTTATAATCTTTCCCGTCAAATTCACTAAAAATATCTTGGGTAGATTTCCCGAAAATATTAGCCAAAACATTCAAACGTCCTCGGTGAGCCATTCCCATTACAAAATGTTCAACTCCTTTTTCGGCCGCTTGTTCTATCAAAGCATCGAGCGCAGGAATGATAGATTCTCCTCCTTCGAGCGAAAATCGTTTTTGACCGACATATTTTGTGTGCAAGAAATTTTCAAATGCAACTGCTTGGTTTAACTTACGTAAAATTGCTTTCTTTTTTTCTGCTGAAAAATCAGGTTGGTTATCGTTATGCCCGATTTTACTTTGTATCCACTTAATATCAGTTGGATTACGAATGTACATATATTCTACACCAATAGATTGGCAGTAAATTTTATCTAAATGGCCTAAAATTTCAGCTAAACTACAAGGCTCAATTTTGATATTTCTGGCTGCATCAAAAATTATTGGCAAATCAGCTTTTGAAAGTCCAAAATTTTCTAAATCTAATGTTGGTGAATAGGTTCTTCTTTTGTGAACTGGATTTGTTCTAGTAAATAAATGACCCCGACTTCGGTAGGCATCAATTAATTTGATTACATTAAATTCTTTTACCAGTTTTTCTGTTCCTGAATTATTTTCAGGCGTGGCGGTCGCTTTGATTTCTGATTGAGCTACTGGATTTTCCGAATTATAAGTAGCCATTCCAAAGTCGAAACCCTGAAAAAAACCTCTCCAACTTGGCTCTACGCTATCTGGATTTTCTAAATATTGATCATATAATTGGGCAAAAAATTCGGTATGAGCCGCGTTTAAGAAAGAAAACTTGTCCATAATTATGTAAAATATGATTTTTTGTTAAAAATAGTTTGGCAAAAGTACAATAATACAATAAGTTTCTCCTTTTTTTTAGATACATTTATGCCAAGTTTTTGTTAAAACCTAAATATTAATGAAATCGATATAGGAAAATCACATTGCAGGTAGCAGTATACCAAGCGATTTCAAATCTTATAGATAAAAAAGGGTATCTACTTATGAAAAAAAGTAATTTAAAAATTTTTCTAAAGTCAATTTTGATAATTATCAGTTTTTTTTGCACTAATGAATTATTGGCTCAAGGACCAACGAGTAACCCAAATCCACCAAACAGTTTTTGGAAAAATGTACAGTTTGGTGGTGGAATTGGATTGAATTTTTCTTCTGGTTACACCGATGTTTTTGTGGCACCAAGTGCTATTTACAATTTCAATTCAATCGTTGCTTTTGGAGCGGGATTAAATTTTAATTATGTAGCATCGTCTAATTATTATTCTTCGGTAATCTATGGAATAAGCACTACTATTTTGGTAAATCCTATTCCTCAAATTCAATTATCTATTGGACTCAATCAGAACAGAGTTAATTATAATGAAAATGGTTTCTCTAATTTTTCTGAAGATTATTGGGATACAGGTTTAATTCTTGGTGCTGGTTATCGAACAGGTAATGTGACTATTGGTATTGGTTATAATGTATTGCAAAACAATCGTTATGACACTGAACCTTTTGTGCCTTTTGTTAGAGCTTACTTTTAATCTTAAATATAACAAATTAATAATATCGCGTTGCTTGTTTCTTCGCCAATTTGTCTTTTTTTTGAAAAAAACTATTCTGATGAAAAATCTTTGTTTTACTGTAATTTTATTGTTTTCTATTTCAATTTTAGCTCAGAAAAATTTAAAATCGGGTCCAATGGTGGGTTACAGTGAAATGCAAGAAGCTGTGATTTGGTTGCAAACTGAAAAAGAAGCTTCAATCTTTATTGAATATTATAGTATTGATGAAAAGACAACTATTTTAAGAAGCGAATCCTACTTAACAAAGAAAGAAAATGCTTTTACGTGTCACGTCTTGTTAGATCAATTACAACCAGGTAAAAAATATTTTTATTCCGTTTTTATTGACAAGAAAAAAATTAATATTTCTTATGAAACTTCTTTCACATCCAAAAAATTATGGCTGTGGCGGGAAAATGGACCCGATTTTTCTTTTGCTCTAGGAAGTTGTACCTATATCAATGAAGAGGCATTAGACAGACCTGGCAAAGGATACGGCTCAAATTATTCGATTTTTGAAGCAATTAATTCCAAGAATCCTGACATCATGCTTTGGATGGGAGATAATATTTATTTGAGAGAAGCTGATTGGGATACTAAAACAGGAATTTATCATCGGTATTCCCATTCTCGTTCGATAAAAGAGTTGCAACCCTTGTTGGCGAAAACACAAAATTATGCCATTTGGGACGATCACGATTTTGGACCCAATGACGGTGACCGAAGTTTTTATAACAAATATATGACCCAACAAGCATTCAAAGATTTTTGGGCCAATAAAAGTTATGGATTAGATAGGAATCAAAATGAAGGAACTTGTTCAACCTTTAGTTGGGCTGATGCCGAATTTTTTCTTTTGGATAACCGTTTTTTTAAATCGCCAAATGACAGAAAAACAGGAGAAAGAACTATTTTGGGTAAGCAACAGTTGGAATGGTTGATTGATGCTTTGGCTTCTTCTAAAGCGACTTTCAAAATCATTGCCATTGGAGGTCAAGTTTTGAATTCTGCAGCACGATTTGAAAATTATGAATGTTACAAAGACGAAAAAAATTATTTGTTAGAACAAATCAAAAACAATACTATCAAGGGTGTTGTATTCCTCAGTGGTGATCGTCATTTTACTGAATTATCTAAAATTTCAGTTTCAGCAACCCAAAATATATATGACTGGACTGTTTCGCCATTAACTTCAGGAATTGCATCATCCTACAAAGAGGAAGTGAATAGTAACAGAGTTGAAGGAAGCTTGTTTGCTGAAAATTGTTTCGGAATAATTTCGTTTTCTGGAACAAAAGAGACACGACAATTGAAATTGACTTTGTTCAACAAAGAGGGAAAAGAACTATGGAACAAAGTAATTTTGAAGAAAGAATTAGAGTAAATTTCTAATATTTATTCCTAAACCACACTTTTTGCCACTCTCTTTTTAAAATCAAAAAGGCAACATTTTCGGCTAGAATAACTAAATCTGAACCATCGAGTTTTTTTATTTCGTCTTCAGACACGTCTATAATATAAAGTAGATTCAAATATTCGGCAAACTTGTATTGAATCATTCGATAGATTTTTTCGTGCAATTGAATTTTTAATTCCTCGGGCAAAATACTTTTTGGAAAATCTATTCCTTCATTGGCCAAATTAAAATCCTTATTGATTTGCTCGATCAGTTTTAAGTATAAAGCTTCCTTTTGTGCTTCTTGAAAGAGCAAATCTGCATTTATTGGGGAGATGTACATAATTTAAATTTAAATAGCAATTTCAACATTAACATTGATTTTTGGTATCGTCTTCTATTAGATTACTATTTCCTTTAAATTCCAATAATTCACAATTTTTATTAAAAGACTATCTCCCCCTGCATAGAAAAAAACGGCACCCATTGGCGGACTGACAGCTGGAATAAATCCAAAGGTAAGAGGAACCCATTTCCAACATTGAAAATAGGTACCAACTAATTCAATAAATACGACACAAACGGCAATGAAATAATACAAGTTTTGCCATTTTTTTCTTTTTAAGAGCCAAAAAGAAAAATACACCAAAAATTAAAGAAAAAGTATCTTTTAGAAAAATCCCAACAAATAGAAATAAAACAATAAACCCTATAGCGAAATATTTTTTTAGACTTTTCTCTCTCTTTACAGCCCAATTTGTATGAGCAAATACAAAACCAGAAGCATAAACAATAGCGTGACCTAAAGGAACATATAACGGAATATTATCCGTTCGATAATCATACATCCCTAGTAATGTGCAAAAAATTAATTCACCAATATAGGATAGAAAAACCATTACAAACATCAATTTTCGTAGATGAGCATCAGAATACCAGAAGAAAAGAAAAAAATAGATTACCGCTAAAAGGATTGTAATTTGTCTTCCGTCAAAATACTTTTCTTTAAACAAAACGCTGTCTAATCCTAAAGCTATGATGGTAAAAAGTGGAAATAAAATGGCAAAGTAAAACTGCTTTCGAGCATTATGTCCTTTGTTGCTAAAAAAAATGGAGTTCATAAATTACAATTATTATACATTTCGTCGCATTAAATTTTCTCCAAAATCTTTTAACATCGCTTTCTTATCTGACGAAATGTCAATTTTTTCAAGTGTTTCAAAAGCTTTTAAAGTAAATACCTCAATGGCTTTTTGTGTAGCAACAGAAGCTCCAGTGGAATTGAAAATTTCCTTCACAGCCTTAATTTTACTTTCGTTATCCTCTAACTGTACTGAAAACAATTGTGTTAATAATTCTTTTTCATCCATTTTCGAAAATTCGATTGCTTTAAGGTATAAATATGTTTTTTTATTTTCGATGATGTCTCCACCAACTTGCTTTCCAAAGGTTTCTGGGTCTCCAAAAGCATCTAGATAATCATCTTGCAACTGAAATGCCAGTCCTAAATTAAGACCAAAATCATAAATCAATCTAGAATTTTCTTTTGAAGTTTGAGCAATAATGGCGCCCATTTTCATTGCCGCAGCAACAAGAACAGCCGTCTTATACTCAATCATTTTTAAATACTCGGTAATGGTAACATCATTTCGGGTTTCAAAATCCACATCATATTGTTGGCCTTCGCAAACTTCGAGCGCGGTTTTACTAAACAATTTGGCAAGTTTCCGAAACGTTTTGGGTTGGTAATTTTCGAAATATTGGTATGCCAAAATCAACATGGCATCGCCCGAAAGAATTCCTGTATTGATATTCCATTTTTCGTGAACCGTAACCTGACCTCTTCGCAAAGGTGCATCGTCCATAATATCATCGTGAATGAGCGAAAAATTATGAAAAACCTCAACAGCCATTGCTGCTGGTAATGCCAATTTGTAATCCACATCAAAAATATCGGCAGTCATTAATGTCAAGACCGGTCGCAGCCGTTTACCTCCTAATTGCAAAATATAATCTATGGGCTGATAAAGATTTCTGGGCTCTTTAGCGAAGTTCTGACTTTCTAAATGAAGTAAAAATTGTTCTTGGTATTCGTTGATCGGAAGCATTTAAATTGAATTTTAAATTCCAAATTTAAAGCAACTTAACTAAAGTAAAAAACCTAAAGCTTTAAATTAATAATAAATTTATTAAAAATACTTTGGAAACTATTTTGGTATTCAAAGTTTCCTGTTTATATTTGCACCAGAAATTAAGACCTAAAAAGCCTTTTACTTTTATAAAACTATCATCTATGGCAACGAAATGGACTATTGATTCTGACCAATCTGATGTGCTAATCAAAATGAAAGATTCTACAATTACTTATTTGGGCGGCGAAACCAATCATTTCGATGGCTATGTTTCTCTTGAGGAAGATCAACTTGAGGATGCATCGTTAGAATTTTTTTTAGACAGCAATACTTTTACCTCGCAAAAAAAAACGACATCACCGCATATAAAAAATAATACAACTTCCAAAAAGAAACCTTTAATCCGGTTCAAATCGACCTCATTTCAAAAATTTAAAAATAACATCAATTTCTTGAAAGGCTATTTGACAATCAAAGATGTAACCAAAATGGTAGAACTCGATGCAGAATTCATCGGAATCAACAATTACAATGGTTCAAAAAAAGCGGCATTTGAAATAAAAGGAGACATTAACAGAAACGATTTTGGATTGGATAAAGATTTCAATAATTCAAAAGAGAAATTTGGTTTTGGGAAAAACCTGAAACTAGTCGCCAATTTGGAGTTTTCGATTTAAAAGTTTGTTTTTTTGATGAAAGTTAAATTATCGTAATCTTTTTGGAAACTCATTTCGTATTGAAAGTTTCCAACATATCTTTGAATAAAGAAAAAACCTGATGCATTTATGCAATTACAATGAAAGAAAAAATTATAGCAAAAGCCACCGACCTATTTATGAAACTAGGTTTCAAAAGTGTTACGATGGACGACATTGCCGGAGAAATGTGCATTTCTAAAAAAACAATTTACAAATATTTTTGTAACAAGGAAATTCTAATAGAGGAATCGACCGAAATGGTTCACAAGGCAATTCATCAAAGCATTAACACTATCGTGGCTAAAAATCACAATGCCATTGAAGAAAATTTTGAAATCAGAAAAATGTTCAAAGAAATGTTTAAAGCTGCTGACCACTCCCCTGTTTATCAATTAAAAAAACACTATCCAGAAATTTACGACTTAGTTGTATCGAGAGAAATAACCGAATGCAATTTTGTGTTCAAACAAAATATTGAAAAAGGAATCCAACAAGGTTTATATCGAAAAGACATCGTTGTTAACACCTATGTTGAATTTTATTACACCTTAATTTTTAGCATTAACGGCAATGTGAGCTCCGAAAAAGAAGCTAGCGCACTTGAATTACAAGCGTTAGAATACCACACCAGAGCCATGGCAACAGCAGATGGAATTATCGAACTAGAAAAACAATTACATAACTATCATAAATAATGAAAAAACTACTTTTAATACCACTAATCGTTTTTGCGTTGACAGCAAACGCGCAAGACAACAAGAAAAGCTTCAATTTTAGCCTTGAAGAAGCGATAAGTCATGCATTAACCAATAATTATTCGGTTATAAACGCTGGAAGAGACATCGAAGCTTCCAAAGAAAAAAAATGGGAAACCACCGCAGCGGGTTTGCCGCAAATTAATGCTGGATTAGATTACACGAATAATTTTGTGTTGCAAAAATCCGTTGTTCCAGCTGAATTTTTTGGCGGAGAACCTGGGACATACGCAACGGTGGCTTTTGGAACAAAACACAGCATGATTGCGCATTCTACTTTGAGCCAACTGATTTTTGATGGTTCGTATATCGTGGCATTACAAGCTTCTAAAACCTATTTAAAATATTACGAAAATGCAAAGCAAAAAACGGATGTTGAAATAAAAGAAGCCGTGATTAATGCCTATGGGAATGTTTTATTAGCTCAAGAAAGCATTATAATTCTTGAAAAAAATAAAGCAACTTTAGAAAAAACGTTGTCTGATACCAAAGCAACGTTCAAAAACGGACTAATTGAAGAAGAAAGTGTAGAGCAATTGCAAATCACGCTTACCTCAATAAATAGCACTTTGAACTATAACAAAAGATTGATTGAAGTAGCCTATAAAATGCTAAAAATCACTTTAGGAATTGAAATTAATGATGATCTAAAACTCACAGATACATTAGATAATTTAACAGTTTCAAATTTAGATTTGGCATTAGCCAAAAATGAATTTGCGGTTGCAGAAAATGTCAATTATAAAATGGCTTTAAATTTTCAGGAGCAAAGAGAATTAGAGTTGAAATTGCAAAAAAGTAAAGCTTTGCCTTCCCTAGCAGCCAATCTCAATTTTGGTTACACGGCTTTCAAAGATGAATTTCAGTTTTTTACACAAAATCAAAATTGGTTCAATTATTCTAATGTTGGCGTAAGTTTGAATGTGCCAATTTTCAGTAGTTTGGCTAGAAGTTCTCGAACTCAACAAGCCAAAATAGCTTTGGACCAAGCCAAAACACAATTATCGGAAGCTGAACAAAAATTAAAATTACAATTTGCAGCCGCTAAAAGCGAATATGAATTCAGTGTTGAAGAATACGCCACAGCAAAATCTAACTTGAGTCTTGCCGAAAGAATCGAAAAAAAGCAACAAATAAAATTTACTGAAGGTTTGTCTTCAAGTTTTGATTACAATGATGCTCAAAGACAATTGTACACCGGACAACAAAATTATCTAAAATCGATGGTCGATGTTATCAACAAAAAAGCAGCTTTAGAAAAAATAATAAATAAATAAAACGAAAAAAATAGATTGTAAACTCAATACCTTATAAATATGAAAAAAATAATCCTAATAACTGTACTTTCAATTTCATTGTTTTCTTGCGGAAAGAAAGAAGACATTGCTACTATTGATACTTTAATTTCATCAAAAAATGTTAAAGCACTTCAAGCCAAAAAAGCATTAATTCAGGCTGATTTAACAAAAATTGACGAAGCATTAGCAACATTAGATGTCAAAAAAGAAGAAGCTTTGGTTTCAGTTCAAACGGTGAAAGACACTGTTTTTAATCATTATCTTGAAATTCAGGGAAGTGTTGAGACCAAAGAAAACATATTGGTTCAACCAGAATTTCAAGGGACATTGGTTTCGTTGAATGTAAAAGCGGGACAAAGAGTTTCGAAAGGGCAAATTTTAGGACGAATCGACGATGCCGGATTAAGTCAGCAAGTGGCGAGTTTAGAAAACCAATATGCTTTGGCAAAAACTACTTTTGAACGTCAAAAAAATCTTTGGGATCAAAAAATTGGTTCTGAAATTCAGTATTTGCAAGCACAAACTCAAATGATTTCGGCTCAAAGAGGCGTTGCTCAAATCAAAGCACAATTATCAAAAACCCTTATAAAAGCTCCGTTTACAGGAACTATAGATGAAGTTTTTGTAGAAAAAGGACAAGTTGTTGCACCAAGCCCACAAGGATTAATGCGAATTGTGAATTTATCCAACATGTATGTTTCCACATCGGTTCCTGAAACGTACATTGGTAAACTAAAAGTAGGCACAGAAGTGGATGTTTTATTGTCTTCACTAGGAAAAACATACAAAGGAAAAGTACGTCAAATAGGAAATTTTGTGAATCCTAGTAATAGAAGTTTTGGTATTGAAGTGAGTGTTCCAAATCCAGAAAACTTGCTGCGACCAAATCAGGTAGCCAATCTTAAAATAACAGATTATGTGAGCAAAAATGCAGTCGTTGTTCCTACTAATGTGATTCAAGAAGACGGTTCTAAAAACAAGTTTGTATTCGCTGTAACCAATTCAAACGGAAAAACAGGAACGGCCAAAAAAGTAATTGTAAAACAAGGACAGTCTTCTGGAAATCTTACCGAAATTTTAAGCGGATTAACTACCGAAGATGTAATTGTTACCGAAGGAGCAAATGCTGTTTCAGAAGGAATGAAGCTTAATTTCTAAAGGGTTGAGAGTTTAAAGGTTTAAGAGTTTAAAATTGTTTAATGACATCCCAGTTAAACATTTAAACAACTTCAAACCATTTTAAACAACTTTAAACCATTTTTAAACAACATTAAACAAAACAAAATATGGAACATAAAAAATTCGCCATCTCCAATTGGGCGGTTGACAATCGAGTTACCGTTTATATCATAACGGCTTTAATCGTGATTACCGGAGTATATGCCTATATCACCATGCCGCGTGAGGATTTTCCAGAAATCATCGAAAACAAAGTCTATATTTCGTCTGTTTTTCCTGGAAATTCAGCCGAAGATGTAGAAAAATTGGTCATCAAACCATTAGAAAAAGAAATCAAAAATATTAGCGGTGTAAACAAAGTAACTTCGAGCTCGTTTCAAGATTACGGAATGATTATCGCCGAGTTTGACGACGATGTTTCTATTGATGCCGCCAAAGTAAAAATCAAAGACAAAGTAGACAATGCCAAAGCGCAAACGGACTGGCCAAATTTGGATAATGGAAGCAAGGTAGAGCCTAATGTTTTTGAATTGAATATATCAGAAGAAGTGCCTATTTTGAACATCAATCTACAAGGAAATTATACCACGCAGCAACTTAAAAAATACGGAGAATTAATTCAAGACGATCTTGAAGAAATCTCCGAAGTGAAGAAAGTAGACATCCTTGGTGTAGATGACAAAGAAGTTGAAATTGCAGTTGACATTTTCAAAATGACCGCAGCACAAGTGACGTTCGACGAAATTCAGAATGCAGTGAAATATGAAAATATGACGCTTTCCGGTGGAAATTTAGTTTCTCAAGGTTCTAGAAACAACATTAGAATTGTGGGTGAAATCAAAGACCCGAAAGAACTAGAAAACATCATTGTAAAATCATACGGCGGAACAGTTTATCTAAAAGATATTGCAGTTGTCAATTTCAAAGAAAAGGAAAAAACAACTTATGCTCGCGAAAAAGGTCACGAAGTAGTAATGCTCAGCGTGAAAAAACGTTCAGGTCAAAATATGATTTCGGCTATTGAGCAGGTGAAAGAACGTATAGAAAAAGCACAAGCTGCCTATTTGCCCAAAAACCTAAAAATAGAAATGACCAACGACCAGTCTTCTCGTGTAGAACATCAGGTGGATGAATTGTCAAATCACATTATTTTCGGGATTATTCTTGTAATGATTGTGCTAATGTTTACAATGGGACTTCGAAACTCCTTGTTCGTAGGAGCAGCGATTCCATTATCGATGATGATTGCTTTTGCCATACTTTCAGCTCTAGGGTTAACCTTGAACACAATGGTATTGTTCGGACTAGTAATGGGATTAGGAATGTTGGTCGATGACGGAATTGTGGTCGTGGACAACGTTTTTGCCAATATGAAAAAAGGAATGGATCGGGT
>CAMBHH010000077.1 GCA_945866505.1 Flavobacterium psychrophilum | reverse complement strand
AATCTTTGCGGTTAAGAAATAAACATAATGGCAAAAATACTCACCGGCGTTCAAAGTACAGGAACACCACATTTAGGAAACCTACTTGGCGCAATCATTCCAGCAATTGAATTATCGAATAATCCAGCAAACGAATCCTTTCTTTTCATTGCCGATTTGCATTCGATAACCCAAATTAAAGACGGAAAAACATTAAGAGAAAACACCTATAGCACCGCAGCAGCTTGGCTTGCCTGTGGATTAAATGTAAACAAAGTAGTTTTTTACCGTCAGTCCGATGTTCCACAAACAGTTGAATTGTCTTGGTATTTGAGTTGCTTTTTTCCTTTTCAAAGATTGACATTGGCGCATTCTTTCAAAGACAAAGCCGATCGATTAGAAGACGTAAATGCTGGATTATTTTCCTATCCAATGTTGATGGCTGCTGACATATTATTATACGATGCGCAGTTTGTTCCGGTTGGAAAAGACCAATTGCAACACTTAGAAATTACACGAGATGTGGCTTCTCGTTTCAACCACCAAATGGGAGAAACTTTTGTCATTCCTGAAGCCAAAATTCAAGAAAACAGTATGTTGGTTCCCGGAACCAACGGCGGAAAAATGAGTAAATCAGCCAATAATATTATCAATGTTTTCTTGGATGATAAAGCCTTACGCAAACAAGTAATGAGCATCGAAACTGACAGCACACCGCTTGAAGCTCCCAAAAATCCCGATACCTGTAATGCTTTTGCTATTTATTCCTTATTGGCAACCCAAGAACAAATAGAAGTAATGAAAGCCAATTATTTAGGCGGAAATTACGGTTACGGTCACGCCAAACAAGCCTTATTTGAATTGATTGTAGAAAAATTCAAAACCGAGAGAGAGAAATATAACTATTACATTAAAAATCTTGCAGAAGTTGATGGGTTATTGAAAGTAGGAGCTGAAAAAGCTGGTGTTGTTGCCAATGGAGTTTTAGCTAGAGTGAGAGAAAAATTAGGGTTTGAGTAAATTTTAAAATTTAATCAATCACCATTTCTGGAATTTCGCCTTCGATAATTAAATTTGCTTCGGTGGAAGCGATGATATGCTCTACAGAAACTCCTGGCGCGCGTTCTAAAAGTTTAAAACCTTTTGGAGTTATTTCGAGTACTGCTAACTCGGTCACTACTTTTTTTACACAACCAACGCCTGTTAAGGGCAAAGTACATTTTTTGAGAATTTTACTTTCTCCCGATTTGTTAACGTGCATCATAGCCACGATTATATTTTCGGCCGAAGCAACTAAATCCATGGCACCGCCCATTCCTTTGACCATTTTTCCGGGGATTTTCCAGTTGGCAATATCGCCGTTTTCGGCCACTTCCATCGCGCCCAAAATCGTCAAATCGACGTGTTGCCCACGAATCATTCCGAAACTCATTGCCGAGTCAAAAAAAGAAGCTCCTTGTAAAGTCGTGATGGTTTGTTTTCCAGCATTGATTAAGTCCGCGTCTTCCTCTCCTTCAAAAGGGAAAGGTCCCATTCCTAGAACGCCGTTTTCACTTTGAAATTCTACGTCAATTCCTTTTGGGATATAGTTTGCCACTAGAGTTGGAATACCAATTCCGAGGTTGACAAAGTATTTGTCTTTGACTTCTTGGGCAATGCGTTTGGCTATTTGTTCTTTGGAAAGCATAATTCAAATGTATTAATGAAATAATGTGAAAATGTAACAATGTGAAGATGTAACAATGTATCAATTTGAAAATATGTCAATTTTAATGAATCCATTTTTCAATTGATATATTAGTAAATTGCTTAATTATCTGGATTTACTACTACTTATAATTTTATAAACAATAAGTCCAATTTCGTTAATTTTGGATTTCAATGTAGGTTCAATGGGATAATTTGGTGATTTTTCACACAAAATTAACCAATATTTTGTTTCTTCAATTTCTTTTGCAGCTATTTTAATTTTATGAATGAAATCGGCTCTGCTTTCTGCATTTTGAGCTTCGTGAACATTTGCACCAATACTAGTTCCAGATTTTAATAATTGATTTGGAAATACAAATTTTCTGTTTTGCTCTAAAATCTCACAAAAAGAGATGATTTCTAACGCAAAATCAATTGTCTTTGAAACGATTATATTTTCCTTCTCCATATAATTATTGAATTAATTGATGCATTTCCACATTAATCAATTTGTTTTCTATTTGTTCTCTTCTCAATCCTTTTTTCATATTGTTCCCCTTGAAAAATGCGTTGCACAAATATTCCGGGAATATGAATTTGGTTGGGATCGAGGGTTCCGGCTTCGACTAATTCTTCGACTTCGGCGATGGTGATTTTGGCGGCGCCAGCCATACACGGATTGAAGTTTCGAGCGGTTCCTTTGAAGATGAGGTTTCCTGCTGTGTCTCCTTTCCAAGCTTTTACAATGGCAAAATCGGCTTTGAATGCCAATTCCATTATGTGCATTTTTCCGTTGAATTCTCGGGTTTCTTTGCCAATGGCTACTTCGGTTCCGAAACCTGCTGGTGTGAAAAAAGCGGGAATCCCGGTTTGGGCTGCTCGACAACGTTCGGCTAGAGTTCCTTGCGGAATAAGTTCTACTTCGAGTTCGCCGGTCAGCATTTGGCGTTCGAATTCGGCATTTTCTCCTACGTAGGAAGAAATCATTTTTTTGATTTGGTGTTTTTGTAAAAGCAATCCAAGACCAAAATCATCGACGCCTGCATTGTTGGAAATACAGGTTAGATCGGTGGTTTCTTTTTTGACGAGTTCTGCAATGGAATTCTCTGGAATGCCGCACAATCCGAAACCACCCAGCATTAGGGTCATTCCGTTTTCGATTCCTTGGAGCGCTTCTTGTACGTTGTTTACTTTTTTGTTGATCATAATTAGTTACTAACTTAAACAATTAAAAGCGTTTTAATTCGATATTTTCACATTTTTGAAGGCTTGTTTCGTTGCATTGATTCTAGCCGAGTAAAAGGCTTCATTTGCTGCTTCTTTTTCGATAGGTTCTAGATTTGTAGCAAAGAAATAAACTTTGTTTTTTACTTCAAAATAACCAACAAACCAACCATTATACAAATCATTTTTTACGGACAAACCTGTTTTTCCGCTAAAGGTATAATCTTCGGTTTTTTCGATTAACATTATGCTTTTCACTATTGTTTCGGTTCTTTTTGAAATGTTTAATTCTGAAAAATAGAATCTTTTTAGGAACTGAATTTGTTGGATTTGAGTTATTTTAGACGCTCCATCAAGCCAAAAATTGTCGATGGTTGAACTATCAAAAATCATTTCCTTATAATTGAGTTTCTTTAGATAATCTTTCATTCTTTCGACACCAATTTTTCGCGCTACTTCCTGATAACAAGGCACACAAGAAACCTGAAACGCATCTTTGAAAGTTAAATCTTGTTCCCATTTTTTATTCCATCTTTTTTCTCCATTCCACTTAAAAACGTCGGACTCGTTTTTAATTACACCAGTTTCAAGTGCTATAATTGAATTTGGAATTTTGAAAGTCGATGCTGGAATAAATCTAGTTTTAGCCCAAGAAAAATCATTAGAGTAATACGTTTTATCTGTAAAGTCGTAGATTAAAATTGATCCTTTTACTTTTAAACTGGCAAGTATTTTGTTGAATTCAGGAACAATAGTTTCTTTGTCCCGACCGTTTTTTGTTTGACAAGACATAGATAAACTCATCAATAAAATCCAAAAAACAGCTGTTTTTCTCATAGTTACTTCAGTTTATATTTTGAAACCAATGCCCTAGCCCTGATTGGAACGGCATCCTTTTGTGGCGGGGTTCGCCACAAAAGATACAGTGTACAGCAGGACACGAGCTACAGCGAACTGGCGAAGCAAACAGCTCCTAGAAACTACAACCCGAATTCTTCGGTTTCTTGTTCTACAGCCGTGGTGTCTTTTACAACGGCTCTTGCTCTGTAACAATCTACTTTTATAGAAAGATTGGCTGGTCTGTCGAAATCTTCTTTGGAGACTTTGAGGTTTTCGTCTTCATAGCATTTTTTCATAAAATAAGCCCAAACGGGTAAAGCAGCAGTTGCTCCTTGCCCATAAGTTAGGCTTTTGAAACGTGCTGAACGGTCTTCGCAACCGACCCAAACTCCTGTAACTAGGTTGGGAACCATTCCCATAAACCAACCGTCGGATTGATTTTGTGTGGTTCCGGTTTTTCCAGCAATTGGATTGGTAAACATATAAGGATAGCCAGTCCAGCGATTATCTCCGCTTCCGCCACCTTGAGTTCTTAATCTGGCACCAGAACCACTTTCGGTAACACCTTCGAGTAATTTGATGACAGCAAAAGCGATGTCCTTGTTCAACACATCGTGAGATTCTGGGATGGGTTCGTAGATTACTACGCCACTTTTATCTTCTATTCTGCTAATGAATTGAGGTTTTACGTAAACACCTTGGTTGGCAAAAGTTCCATAGGCAGCGACCATGTCTTCTACAGTGATATCAACTGCACCAAGTGCAATAGAGGGTTGGACAGGGATTTCAGATTTTACACCTAATTTGTGTGTTAATTCTACTACTGCTTCAGGACCTGTTTTGTCTATTAATTTTGCTGAAATTGTATTAATGGAGTTTGCCAAACCTTGTTTGAGAGTTACCATTCCACGGTATTTGTTGTCGGAATTTCTTGGTTCCCAATCTTCAGTTACGTGATGACGCCCTTTTCGAATCATAAACGGACCATCAAGAATGGTATCGCAGGGAGACATTCCTAATTGTTCGATGGCAGTTGCATATACAAATGGTTTGAATGTAGAACCAACTTGTCTTGCGCCTTGACCTACGTGATCGTATTGGAAATATTTGTAATTGATGCCGCCAACCCAGGCTTTGATGTTACCCGTTTGAGGTTCCATTGCCATTAAACCCGATTGCAGAAAATGTTTGTAATATCGAATGGAATCCAAAGGTGTCATAATGGTATCTCTTTCACCCTTCCATGTGAAGACTTTCATTTTGGTTTTTTGGCTGAAAGAAGCTTTAATTTCTTCGTCGGATTTGTCCATTTCTGTCATTACTGTCCAGCGGTATGAAGCTTTCATTGCTTGGTTCATAAGACGATCCGTTTCAGTTTGAGAGATGTTGACAAAAGGAGCGTTTTTATTTGTTTTTGCTTCAATAAAAAATTGTTCTTGCAGGTTTGCCATATGTTTTTCAACAGCTTCTTCAGCATACAATTGCATACGAGAATCGATGGTGGTGAAGATTTTTAAGCCGTCTTTGTAAATGTTATAATCGGAACCGTCTGCTTTTTTGTTTTCCTCCATCCATTTTTTCAAGTAATCTCGTAAATATTCTCTGAAATACGTGGCGGTTCCTTCACGGTGACTTTCTAGTTTGAAATGTAAGGTGATTGGCAAAGCTTGAAGTTTTTCTTTTTGTCCTTCGGTAATAATCCCAGCTTTTTCCATTTGCAAAAGCACCACATTTCTACGGTTTTTAACACCTTGAGGGTTTTTGACAGGATTGTATAAACCTGAATTTTTGAACATTCCAACTAAGATTGCCGATTCTTCAATTGTTAAATCTTTGGGTGCTTTTGAAAAATAGGTTTGCGCTGCCGAACTTACACCAACCGAATAATTTCCAAAGTCATACACATTGCAATACATGGCGATGATTTCACTTTTTGTATATTGTCTTTCTAATCGGATGGCAATAATCCATTCCTTGATTTTTTGGACGATTCTAAAAGGCAAGAATTTTGAACCTTCTCCGTGGAATAATTGTTTTGCTAATTGTTGTGTTAAGGTACTTGCACCACCGCTTGTTCCCAAGCTTGCAATTGCTCGCAAAGTTCCTCTTCCATCTATTCCTGAATGTTCGTAGAAACGCGCATCTTCAGTAGCAACCAATGCATCGACAAGGTTTTTGGGTAAGTCAGAATATTTTAATTGCGATCTGTTTTTTTCAAAATATTTACCTAAAATCACACCGTCAGACGAAATGATTTCAGTCGCTAAATTAGAATCGGGATTTTCCAAATCTTCGAATGAGGGCATCGAACCAAAAAGTCCCCATGAAGCAAACAAGAAAAATAATAACAATCCGCCAAGTCCATAAAAGAAAACTTTCCAGAATTTCTTTTTATAATAGTTTATGTCTTTTTCGGTATTTTTTGTCTGAATATTGTTTTTTTGACTAGCCATAATTACTTTTTAATCTCTGTTTTCTATTCTAAAACCAACTTCGGTGATTCCTTCTAAAGCGGTTACTCCAGGAACTTTTCCGTTTTCACGAACTGCTTGTTTGATGTTTACTTTGTATTTTCCTCTAAACCGTACTTTTTCTTTGTAGAAAAGTTTACTTTCTTTAATATCCGAAAAGCCATCTCCCATTAACGATCCATCAGGATTAGCCATTTTATACTCAAGAGTGTCCACTTTTGTAAAACCATTTGGCATTTCAATTCCTACAATCAAAAAGAGATTGTTGAACGGATAATTGTTGTTATCTCTCAAAGTTACAAAAAGATCGTAGCGTTTTGTTGAATCTAATTCGGGCAAATCGAAAGTTACAATGCTGTCTTTGTGCCAAGCGGTTCCAACGGATTTGTATTCGTCGAAAACTCTTTTTTTGTCACACGAAAAAAAGAGAATTGCAACTAAAACTAGTAATGCGCTATTCCTTATTCTCATTTTTAGTAATAATTATAGGTTTTCTGGCTACTACAGGTTTCTTATCGTTTGCAACATCAGTTTTGACATTGTTATTTGGCCTATTCCTATTATTGTTTTGCCTGTTATTATTATTGCTATTGTTATGGCTGGTGCTATTGGCATTGTTATTGCCACTTCCATTATTTGCAACAATTAAAATCTCACCGCTTTTGCGTTTTTTATTTGATTTTTTCTTTTTCTTTGGTTGGTCAAAACGGGTTAAACTTTCTTGACCCATTGCGTTATTAAAGTGTTGTTCAGGCTCTACAGCAATCACAATTTCAAAATCTTCGAGAGAAGCAACCTTGTTTTTTAGTTTATTTTCGGCAACAATTTCTTTGACTTGTTCGATTTTTAAAACATGCCAATTGGCAAAGTCATTAGTGTAAGCAAACCACATCAACCCTTTGAAAATATCTTGTTTTTGACAAATGGCATCGCCTTTTTCAGTTACTAATTTGGTGTTAAAATCAGGGAAACCTTTCAAAGCATCCATATAAGTATCGAGCTCATAATTGAGACAACATTTCAATTTTCCGCATTGTCCCGCCAGTTTTTGTGGGTTTAATGACAATTGTTGGTAACGAGCTGCCGAGGTGTTTACGCTTCTAAAATCGGTTAGCCACGTTGAACAACACAATTCTCTTCCACAAGATCCAATGCCGCCTAAGCGAGCAGCTTCTTGACGGAGTCCGACTTGTTTCATCTCGACTCTGGTGCTAAATTCTTTAGCAAAGTCTTTGATTAAAAGTCTAAAATCAACTCTATCATTGGCTGTGTAATAAAACGTTGCTTTTGAACCATCGCCTTGAAATTCGATGTCAGAAATTTTCATTTCTAGCTTTTGAGAAATTGCTAATTCACGTGCACGAACCTTCATCGGTTCTTCTTTATCTCGTGCAGCAGACCAAATATCAATATCTCTTTGAGATGCTTTTCGGTACACTTTAGTAATATCTGGACTGGTGTGATTTACTCCTTTTTTCTTCATTTGGATCTTCACCAATTCCCCTGTCAGGGTCACAATTCCTATGTCGTGTCCTGGAGAAGCTTCAGTAGCGACAATGTCTCCAATGCTTAAAGTTAGCTTTTCGGTATTGCGATAGAATTCTTTTCTCCCATTTTTGAAACGAATTTCGACACAATCAAAAGGAGTTTCTCCATTGGGTAAACTCATATTCGAAAGCCAATCAAAAACTGTTAATTTATTGCAGCTATCGGTGCCGCAAGTCCCATTATTTTTACAACCCTTTGGAGCGCCTCCATCAGAAGTTGAACAACTTGTACATGCCATAATTTTCTATGTAGTATTGCGATATACGCAATTTAAGTCCTTAAACGTTTAATCTGTAAAGATAGTAAAGATTTTAGATTTCGGATTTTTCAAATGAATTATTTACCAATGAAACGTGAAAGATCACGATTTTATTATTTTGAAATTCACACTGTAATTTTATATAATTTATCCGACAATCGGATTCTGAAAGGTACTTTGAAAGTACAAGTATCACCTGCAACAGCTTTTGAAGATGAAATTTCATTGACAAACATTTCTTTTAATATGAATTGTTCCTCTCCTGTTGTAATTCCTTTAATTAAAATTGTATCTCCCAATTGCAATTCGTTTTCTTCGATAAAAAACTGTCCAATTCCTGATTTTGGAAAATAGTGAACTGCTTTTCCAATATAGATTTTATTTATTTTGGGTGTTTTATTTTGAATTATTTTGGTGTCTACATTTTTAAAAGTAGCGTGAGTTTCAACATTATTTTTGAAAGTTAACACATCCGATTTTCCTTTTTTGAAAATTTTATTGCCATTTTTAATGTTTCTACGAATGACTTTTTGTTCCTCTTCCGATAGATGAATCACCTCCATACATTCAGAAGAACAGCAACCTTCCATATCCGTTTTGCATTCTTCACATTGGATAAAAAGCAAATGGCACCCTTCGTTTACACAATTTGTATGTACATCGCAAGGTTTTCCGCATTGATGGCATTGCGAGACAATATCATCCGTGATTCTTTCGCCCAAGCGATGATCGAAAACAAAGTTTTTACCAATGAATTTGCTTTCTAAACCTTCGGCTTTTACTTGTCGGGTATATTCTATAATTCCGCCTTCAAGTTGATAGACGTTTTCAAAACCTTTGTGTTTGAAATAAGCACTGGCTTTTTCGCATCGAATACCGCCAGTACAATACATCAAAAGGTTTTTGTCTTGTTTGTGCTGCGAAAGTTGGTCTTCTATAATGGGTAGACTTTCACGAAACGTATCTACATCGGGTTTTATGGCATTGGTAAAATGACCTATTTCACTTTCGTAGTGATTTCGCATATCAACCACAATCGTATTTGGATCTTCCAATAATTCATTGAAGTCTTTTGCTTTTAGGTGGATTCCAATATTGGTTACATCGAAAGTTTTGTCTTCCAATCCATCAGCAACAATTTTGTCACGGACTTTTATGGTAAGTTTCAAAAAAGAATAATCATCGTGTTCGACTGCTATATTCAGCCGAATTCCTTGCATGAAATCGTATTTTTCGATAGTGTCTTTGAAAGCATAGAAATTATCAGCCGGAAGCGATAACTGGGCGTTAATTCCTTCATTGGCAACATAAATTCGGCCTAAAACATCAAGAGGATTCCAAGCAAGAAATAATTCATTCCTGAATTGGGTTGGATTTTGTAAATGCGCATAAGCATAGAAAGACAGTGTGAGTCGCTGTTTTCCGGCGTCATCAATCATGAGGACTCGCTCTTCTGCGCTTAAAGTGTTGTACAGTTGCATGCTATAAACAATTAAGTTGAGAAAAATAGTTGTGCAAAGGTAGAATCTTTACCGCTAAGGCGCAAGGCTTTTGTAAAGTTCAAAAAGGGAAAAATAAAAAACCACGAGAAAACGTGGTTTTAGGGTTTATATAAAATTTAATTTTTACTTGACAATGGTACAAACGCCATTAACACATTTGACTTCGGTTGGTGGCAAGGCATACAT
Source organism: Flavobacterium psychrophilum (assembly GCA_945866505.1). Taxonomy (GTDB): domain Bacteria; phylum Bacteroidota; class Bacteroidia; order Flavobacteriales; family Flavobacteriaceae; genus Flavobacterium; species Flavobacterium psychrophilum_H. The sequence continues at coordinate 5,125 of CAMBHH010000077.1, read as the reverse complement.
ACAATCTGATATTGCATTGGTTTGAATGTTATGTAAGTTGTCCATTTCATTGTAGGTTTTTACCATTTCATGTAGTTTTACCAAGCTGACGCTATTTGAAAAAAGCAAATACGTTCTAGGACCGCCACAAGGTTTTGAACCAAAAGCAATAAAACCACAACCTGCACTTTCGGAACAGCTAAAACTATTGATGTAGTTTTGAATTTCCTGCTTTTTGGTTTCTAATTGTGCCAAAGTTATGTCGCTAGACGAATCATTCGTGTCAGTACATTGAAAACTTTGCAACAAGATAGAAAGCACTACTATTTTAAAAAACAATTTCATAACTAGTATAATAAGAGTTGTTTACAATGGGGTAAAGTTAAAAAAGTTTATTAAAAAAACAATCACAAAAAACTTGAGTTCGATTAATAATTTTTAACCATATAGAGATTATAAAATAATAATTTACTTAATCCGGTGGGTGTAATTATTAAAAACGTCAGTTCGAGTGTTTTTTGTGAAGTAAAACGGAACAAAAAATGTATCGAGAATCGTTTTTAATGAAATTTTTCTTGTTCTCGATACGATTTTCTATCGAAAATCACTCGAACTGACGAAAAATTATGATCAAAAACTAATTACACCCAACGGGTTTACTTAGATTTTCATAGGCATTATATTTACACAAAGCTATGACCCGAATCCCGATAGTTATCGGAACGAACAGACGAGGTAAATCTATGATAAGCAAAGCGTCTTTCTATTAAAACATAATATTTTTTCTTTGTGGTTTAAACTTTGCAATACTAATCGATTTCAGGTTAAAATATAAAACTTTAAAAAAAAGCAAAAAGCACTAAATTAATAGTGCTTTTGGTAAACTTTGTGACTTATTGTCCTTGCGGCAAATTAGCAAAACTCGTTGAAAGCGTCTTTCAAGTTGTCTGCAATTAATTCTGCTGGGCGTCCTTCGATATGGTGACGCTCTAGCATATGAACTAATTCTCCATTTTTGAACAAAGCGATACTTGGCGAAGATGGAGGAAAAGGAAACATATGTTGTCTTGCAGCATCTACAGCTTCTTTATCTACTCCTGCAAAAACAGTAATTAAATGATCTGGTTTTTTAGCATTGTCTAAACTCATTGCCGATCCTGGACGTGCATTTCTAGCAGCGCAACCGCAAACAGAATTTACCACCACTAATGTTGTTCCTTGTGCATTTATTGCAGTATCAACTGCTTCGGAACTATGTAAATCTTGAAAACCAAGAGCAGTCAATTCAGCTTGCATTGGTAATACCATTTCTTGTGGATACATATTTTTTATATTTTAAGATTATTGTTTTAAAGAGGCAAAGTTACAAAGTTTCAAAACAAGTTTAAAGATTGAATTATAAAGTTTTGTTATAGTTTGATAGGATGGTTTTTCGATTTAGAAAATATTCCCAAAAAGCAAGCCTTTATTTTGTCTTTTCCAGAATAATAAGCAACTCTTTACTACTTAAAAACGAATGCTTTTGGAAAACAATCGAAAAATCAGATTTCAAAATAGTAACTGTCGGATAAACCACTTGCGAATTAATAGTGGCTAATTCCGTTGCCAATTCGTGAATACCTGTATTTTGCCCTTTGGGTATAAATTGAAACGTATGATTGTTGAAATGAATGTTTTTTTTACTTTCTGCATCTAATGAAATAAAGTAAAAATTATCGTTTAAAAGGGTAATTATTTCCTGATTTTTGAAAGTGGAATTTTCCATCATTTTGCAGTAATTGCACCAAGAAGTATGAATGAAAACTACAAATGGTTTTGGGTTTTCTTTGGATAATTTTTCGGCTTCTTCAAAAGGATAGATTTTCAATTGGGCAAAGCCTGCTGGGATTATCCACAAGAAAATTAATAGGATGTACAGCCATTTTTTCATTTAAAATAAATTATATCGCAATCCAAAAAAACCTCTTATTCCTTGATTTGGACCATAAACATAAGCGGTGTCAAACGTTAAACCATAAGGATTTTCGGGCGTTACCAATACTTGTCCTTTCGAATCAAATTGTACATTTTTGTCAAATGGATCCTCAGTTCTGGAAATTAAGAAAGGATTATTACGTTTAGGTGTAAAGTTAAGTAGATTTTTTATTCCCCCAAACAATTCAAAGTTTTTCCAACCAGTAAATGTAAATTGCATGTTTTGTAAACTGTACCAAGGCGAATTCGGATTTCTCGGATCGGTGTTGCTTAACAAAGGCAATTTCATTGGACTATAAACATTTCCAGTATAATCAACAGATAATTTAATTGGATTAATTTTATACGAAACGGTCCAAGTGCCAGTGAAATTTTCGGTCAATAAAGGTCTTGTTTTGCTGCCATTTTCGACATTGAAAACATCCATAAAGGTTGCGCCAAGTATGAATTTTAATCCGTTTGTAAAATTGAGGTCTCCATTACAGCTAATTCCTTGGCTTAAAGCATAGCCATCAATGTTTTTATAAATTATTTGATTGGGATTGGCTTCATAATTGGGAATTATTTTATTGCTAAAACGGGTATAAAATGCGGTAGTTTCGACTCCCAAAAACGTTCCATTATCGAAGTAGATTTTCTTGATGAAATTCAAATTGGCATTTACTGATTTTTCAGGATTTAGATTGTTCGCAATAACAACTTCTCTGGCACCAGTTAAAGCGGCGTGATCCTCTGTAAATAAGTTCACAACTCTAAATCCGGTTCCAGCGTTAAAACGAAAGATGTTGTTGTCGTTGATTTTCCATTTATATGCCAGTCTTGGAGTAATAATATTTCCGTGAATGGAATTGTAATCGTATCGCAATCCCAATAAGACTTTATGTTTCTCATTAAATGCAATTTCATCTTGTACAAAAATACCGGGAAGCCAAGTTTTTTCTGGATTATTTTCAGTCAAAATAGCCGTTACAGGTGTGTTATCGTCGTAATAAGTGTATCGAGAAGCGATTCCCGTTAGCAAATCGTTTTTCCCTATTTTCTTGTCCCAAGTGAGTTGTAAAAATCCAATTTTTTGATTGGCAATATATGATGTTGTTCCGTAACGACTGTCTTGAAAGTGAGCTGTACCAGAGAATGCTAACATCAGTTTTTCGGTGGTGGGCAATTGATAGCTTCCTATCAGTTCGCCTCTTTTGGTATAAATACTTTCGCCATAAATCACATCGCTACCACGGTATTTTTTCTCCCAGCGAACATCGCCGCCCCAACGGTCTTCGTACATTCCGCGAACGGCAAACGTAAACAATCGGTTTTGATTTCGAGAGAAATTCCATTTATTAAAAACTGAAATTCTATTTTGTGCCGTTACATCTGTGAATCCATCTTTATCATTATCAATGGTTTGGTTGTAATTGAAATAATTGACTCCCAATAATGAAGTTGCCTTTTTGTTGATATTGAATTTCACTCCCAAATCGGCATTGGTTTCCAACCAAGAAGAGGTAAAAACATCAGCAGAAAATAGGGGAGCATTACTTGGATTTTTCGTTATAATATTGATTAAACCGCCCACGGCTTCACTTCCATACAAAGAAGAAGCAGGACCTTTCACTATTTCGATTCTTTCTACCAATGAATTCGGAATTCCAGACAATCCATAAACGGTCGATAAGCTACTCACAATGGGCATTCCATCAATCATTACTGAAGTATAAGGACCTTCTAATCCATTGATGTGAATGTCACCAGTGTTGCAAACGCCACAATTGAGTTGTGGACGAACGCCATTTACATTTTGCAAAGCTTCATAAATACTAGCCGTTGGGTTTTTCTTGAAGAAAACAGGACTGTATACTTCAACAGGAACTGCACTTTCTAGTCGTTTTACCGCTTTTAAGGTTCCTGAAACTACAACTTCGTTGAGTGAGTTTTCGTTTTGATTTTTTTTAATAGTGTCGTTTTCTTTCGCTTGAACTTTACTTTGTGAAAACAAACTGTTAACTGTCAATAATAAAAACAGTAGAAATAAAGATTTCATTTGAGTAAATTAAATTTTAGACAAAACTAAAAAAATAATTACTCAAACAAAATATTTTTGTATATATTTGCCTTAATAATGTAGTTTTAATATGGATAAATCATTAGAAGAAGTAAATCAGTCGGTAGCTACACAAAATAAAACCTCGGCTTTTAGAAAGATTTTGGCGTTTTTTGGTCCCGCTTATTTAATTTCTGTTGGCTATATGGATCCCGGAAATTGGGCGACTGATTTGGCTGGAGGCAGTCAGTTTGGCTATTCCTTGCTTTGGGTGTTGTTAATGAGCAATTTGATGGCGTTATTATTACAGAGTCTTAGTGCTCGATTGGGCATTGTTACCCAACGAGATTTGGCACAGGCATCAAGAGAAACCTACTCCAAATTTGTTAACTATATTCTTTATTTTCTTGCCGAAATTGCTATTGCCGCTTGTGATCTTGCTGAAGTTTTGGGAATGGCAATCGGGTTAAATTTATTATTTGGTATTCCACTTTTACAAGGTGTTTTAATTACTGTTTTGGATACTTTTTTATTATTGTTTTTAATCAATAAAGGGATTCGAAAAATGGAAGCCTTTATTATTGCCTTAGTGGCTATTATTGGCTTTTCGTTCGTCTTTGAAATGGTTTTTGCGCAACCCGAAATGGGAAGCGTTCTCTCTGGTTTAATTCCAAGTATTCCAACCGAAGAGGCACTTTATATCGCTATTGGGATTATTGGTGCTACTGTAATGCCTCATAATTTATACTTGCATTCTTCTTTGGTGCAAACCCGAAAATTCGATAGAAGCGTTACAGGAATCAAGCAAGCGTTGAAATATAATTTTATAGATTCTACAATAGCTTTGAACTTGGCCTTCTTTGTCAATGCAGCTATTTTAATTTTGGCTGCAGCCACTTTTTATAAAAATGGATTGTTTGAAGTTGCCGAAATTCAAGATGCACACCGATTATTAGAACCGATGCTTGGCACCGAATGGGCTCCTATTTTGTTTGCTGTTGCATTAATTGCTGCAGGACAAAGTTCCACCATTACAGGAACTTTGGCAGGTCAGATTATTATGGAAGGATACCTCAATTTGCGCATTCAACCTTGGGTTCGTCGCATTATTACCAGATTAATTGCTATTGTTCC
>CAMBHH010000076.1 GCA_945866505.1 Flavobacterium psychrophilum | reverse complement strand
TTGTTCCTGCTCGGAATACTTGGATTTACATTCTTCACGATGATGCCGCAATGGACATCCGATGACGATGCTCCGCTTAACGAGTTTTCGACAGAAAGAGCTTTGGAACAAGTCAAAAATATTTCGCAAAAACCCCATTTTGTAGGTTCCGAAAATCATGATGTGGTCGCCAATTATTTGATAAAAGAACTGCAAAGTATGGGTTTGCAAACTTCCATTCAAGAAGGTTTTGCCTTTTCGGATTGGGGCACTTTGACCAAATGCAAAAATATCTTGGCTCGAATAAAAGGCAGCAACAGCGACAAAGCTTTGCTACTACTTACACATTATGACAGCGCGCCACATTCTTATTCCAAAGGTGCAAGCGATGCAGGGTCTGGTGTGGCAACAATTCTCGAAAGTGTTCGTGCTTTTACTTACAACAAAAAACAGCACAAAAACGACATTATTATTCTGTTTTCGGATGCCGAAGAATTGGGATTGAATGGTGCAGCTCTTTTTGTAACGCAACACCATTGGGCAAAAGAAGTCGGTTTGGTTTTGAATTTTGAAGCCCGTGGAAGTTCCGGACCAAGTTATATGTTGATGGAAACCAATGGAGGAAATGCCGGATTGGTCAAAGAATTCTCGACTGCCAACACCCAATATCCTGTTTCAAATTCCTTGATGTACAGCATTTATAAAATGTTGCCCAACGATACTGATTTGACGGTTTTCAGGGAACAAGGCAATATTCAAGGCTACAATTTTGCCTTTATCGACGGTCATTACAATTACCACACGGCGCAAGATGATATCAATCATTTAAGCAAAAACACCTTGGCGCATCAAGGAAAATATTTGATGCCGCTGTTGGATTATTTTTCGAATGCCGACCTGAACACGACACAAACCACCGAAGATGATGTTTATTTTTCGATTCCATTTAGCTTCATCAGTTATCCGTTTAGCTGGGTTTTGCCAATGGTAATCATCGCTTTTGTGCTCTTGTTATTTTTGATATTCATTGGAATGGGTAAACGTCTATTTTCTTTCTCGGAAATGGCTCGAGGATTTATTCCGTTTTTTGGTTCGGTACTAGTTTCGGGTATAATTACCTTTCTGGGTTGGGAATTATTGTTACTGATTTATCCACAATACAATGATTTGCTCAACGGATTTACGTATAACGGACACGATTACATTGCAGCTTTCACGCTATTGAGTTTGGCGATTTGTTTTGCATTTTACCAAACTTTCTCAGCCAAAAAAATGGTGATGAATCACTATGTTGCGCCACTTTTCTTTTGGATTATCCTCAACGCATTGTTGGCTTTCTTCTTGAAAGGCGCGGGATTTTTGATTCTTCCCGTTTTTGCAGGATTGCTAATGTTGACTTCTTTTGTGCTGACCCAAAAGTCAAAATGGATTTTGAACCTCTTTTTGAGTATTCCTGCCTTGCTGATTATTGCCCCATTTATCCAAATGTTTCCAATAGGTTTAGGCTTAAAAGTATTGTTTGGAAGCGCCATTTTAACGGCTTTGACCTTTAGTTTATTGCTACCCATTTTTAGCTCGCTTAAGCGAAGAGGGACGGCGTCCTTGATTTTGTTCGTATTGGCGATTGGGGTTTTTGCAAGAGCTCATTACTATTCTGGGTATGAATTGGGCAAAGCCAAATCCAATAGTTTAGTCTATATTTTGGATGCCGACAAAAACAAGGCAACTTGGGCAACTTATGATACCAATTTGGACGAATGGACCAAAAGGTATTTAGGCGAAAATCCAAAAGATGCCAAGGAATTAAGCTCCATTTCTTTACCCAGCAAATACAAAACTGAATTTACTTTCACCACCGATGCGCCAATGAAAATCCTTTCGAAACCAATTATCGAATTCCTGAAAGATAGCGTTGTTGGCAAAAATCGCTATTTGAAAATCAGAATTTCGCCCACGCGAAAAGTCAATCGTTATGATATTCTTGCCAATGAAAATCTTGTAATCCAAAATTTCAAAGCCAATGGTTTGTCATTGTTGGGACAAAAAGGTTCGATATACGAACGAAAAAACAAGAAATTGTTGAGCTATTATGTAGTAGATCAACTGCCACTGGAAATAGAATTTAGCATTGCTGCTTCCAGTGTTTTGGATTTAGATTTATTGGAAAGCTCTTTCGATTTAATGAATAATCCGCTGTTTTTAATGCAAAAAAGAGCTGATTGGATGATGCCAACGCCTTTTGTTTTGACTGATGCTGTGATTATTAAACAGAAAATTAAACCTTCACCAAAGGTTGTTAAACCCATTGTTTTGAAGATTGGGAAAGTGTTTAAAAAAGGAGGAATTATTAAATGGAATAATTGAAAAAGTAACTGATCAAATTTATGGAAATTATAAGTGCTTTTGGGAGAAATATCCAAAATCAAGAAAGCGATACTCTAAAATAAAGTTAGAGGATTTGAATCACGATTTTGTCAATTATAGAATAATGGATTTTTTAAAGGAAAAGAATTTGTTTGAATATCGAAATTTCTTAAAAGTTCTATTTAATATGAATGATTTAGAATTAGAAGAATACGAAAAAATCAAATACTTGTACGAAACAAAATAAAAACAAATTATAATAACCCTATTGCTAGATTTAGATATTCGGATTAATATGAAGTCGGTTTGGGATTTGTATCGCAATGACCATCCAGACCTAAATCTATACTTAGTTATAAAGCTCCATCACAGCCTTGGCGACTTTACATCGACAGCCATCAACTCAAACTTCTCATCACATCACCCGTAAAATCTACAACAATCCCCCATAATTATATAACAATTTACACTTATAATTCCATCATTTTTACATAAATGAAATACTTTATGAAAAAATCAATCGTACTCCTTGGAATTATACTGGCACTTATTCTATTTTCCTGCAAAAATGTGGAAACTAAAAATGCGCCACCAACTAATAAAATTATCAAAAAAGCGCCTGTTCGAAAAGCGCCCAAAGCGGTTTCCTATACTTTAGAAAACACTAAAGACTGGTTGAAAATCAACAAAGATGCCGCTGACTTAGAGATTGCTCTTGCCATAAACCGAACCGACAAACAATTTTTTGTAAAAATGGATTCTGTTATTATTCCAACGGATATGACTGGTGACATTGCTTTTTACTTGCCTTTCCTCGTTCAAGTTCCTTATTTGGTAGATGTGGATAAAATCCTTTTCTTCTCTTATCCAACTCAAACTTTTGCTGCTTATGAAAACGGAATTTTGATTTATACTGGCCCAACGAATATGGGTCGAAAAAATGCTCAAACGCCCACGGGTTTGTTTTTCTGTAATTGGAAAGCCGAAGAAACCATCAGCACCGTTGATGATGAATGGAAATTACTTTGGAATTTTAATATCGCAAACAAAGGAGGTATTGGATTTCATCAATATGATTTGCCAGGGTATCCTGCCTCACATTCGTGCTTGAGGTTACACGAAAAAGACGCTAAAAATTTATATCAATGGGCAGATCAATGGGTTTTGGCCGACGATGAAAACGTGAAATTCAAGGGAACACCAGTAATTGTTTTTGGGAGTTATCCTTTTGGTAAACCAAAACCTTGGTTGCAACTCGTTAAAAATCCAAAATCACTAGACATTTCTGAAAGTGAAATGGAGAAAATTACCAAGCCTTATTTGGAAACTATTTTAAAAGAACAGGAAAAAAGAAAGAAATCTTAATTAAAATCTATTTCCAAATGGTGCGTTTTTAAACTACTTTTGAACAATCAATTTTTTTATGATGACTCAAATTAGTATTCTCGGTTGCGGTTGGTTGGGTTTGCCTTTGGCGAAAGCTTTGCTGAAAAAAGATTTTTTAGTAAAAGGCTCTACAACATCGATTGACAAACTTTCTGTTTTCGACAACTTGGGAATTCAGCCTTATTTGATTGCGCTTTCAGAAGATAAAACTGTGGGAAATCTTAAGGTTTTTCTAGAAAATTCCAAGATTTTGATCATTGATGTTCCGCCAAAACTTCGCGGTTCGGGAACAGAAAATTTTGTTTCCAAGATTAAAAACGTAATTCCACATATCGAAAATTCTACGGTTGAAAATGTGCTCTTCATTAGTTCGACGTCGGTTTATGGAGACACTTCGACTGCTCTCAGTATGACAGAGGAAACTAAATTAAACCCTGACACGGAAAGCGGCAAGCAATTGGTTCAAGTGGAGCAACTTTTGCAAACCAATTCGAATTTCAAAACTACTATTTTACGATTCGGTGGCTTGATTGGCGAAGACCGACATCCAATAAAATTCTTGGCGGGAAGAAAAAATATTGAAAACCCTAATGCTCCCATAAATTTAATTCATCAGGACGATTGCATTGGCATCATTCTTACGATTCTTCGGCAAGCTCAGAATGACAAATTGGAAAGGAACGAAAGCTTCAATGCTGTGGCGCCTTTTCATCCCAGCCGAAAGAAATATTACAGCCAAAAAGCCCTCGATTTGGGTTTGGATTTGCCAGAATTTAATAATGATAATTCCAGTTTTGGAAAAACTATTTCGAGTTCTAAAATTGAAAATTTTTTGGAATATACATTTATAAAACCCAATTTATAAAGTGAGAACTAAAATAAAAAACGCTTTTTCGTCCAAGATTAATGCCATTGGATTGCCCATTTTAGCTTTATGCTGGGTGAGCTTTTTTTGGGGAACGACTTGGTTGGCATCAAAAGAAGGCGTCAAACATATGCCAGCGTTACAATTGGCAGGAATCAGACAACTCATAGGAGGACTACTCTATGTTACTTTCTTTTTATACAAAAAAGTGCCTTGGCCGAAAGGAAAACAATGGAAAACAATTGTCATATTGAGTATTCTTAATTTTGTTTTGAGCAATGGTCTGAGTACTTGGGGCGTGAAATACATCAGTAGCGGATTGGGAGCAATTATTGGTGCTCTTGTTCCTTTATGGGTTGTTATTATTTGCTTTTTTCGAGGTGAAAAATTAGCTCGATTAGCCTTTTTTGGACTAGTAATTAGTTTTGGTGGCGTTTGCGTGATTTTCTACAATCATTTGAGTGATTTTTTGATTCCTGATTTTAGATTTGGAATAATTATATCAATAATCGCAACAATAACCTGGGCTTTTGGAACTTTATACACCAAGAAAAAAGCGGCTAGTTTTAATCCCTATTTTAGTGTAGGATTGCAAATGCTGATTTCAAGTTGTATTACTTTAGCGGTTGTTGGCGCAACAGGAACTGGAGTAAACATCAGTTCCATTCCAGCAAATTCCTGGTGGTCTATTGGATATTTGGTCATCATTGGCTCCGTGCTGACATTTATAGCCTTTATTTACATGCTACAAAGATTACCGCCCGAAATAAATAGCATTTACGCCTACATCAATCCTATTATTGCCGTTTTATTAGGCGCCATAATTTATGGAGAACCTCTCACGACGGCAATTGCAATAGGAGGTTCCATCACATTGTGTGGCTTGTATCTGGTTAATTATTCGATTCGGAAAGTTCGTGCTTAATTTTATAAACCAATTAATTTATCTATTATGAAAATCAAAAGAAGTGTTTTAATTCCGGTCCTTTTCTCCTTCTTTGCCATTTATGCACAAGAAAAGAAAAACAGTGTTTCTCCAAATGAAAATTTGATAACCGAGAATATTTCAGAAATCCCCAAAGAACTTGCTAGTCAGGTAAAAAAATACTCGGAAGCTCGTGGTGCGTCTTTGGCAGAAAATCATCCAACAAAAAACGAAATTATTATCAGTACTCGTTTTGGTTCTACTTCACAATTACATCACCTAACCCAACCAATGGGCGCTCGAACACAAATTACCTTTTTTGATGAGCCCGTGAATGGGGCCTCGTACGAACCAGTTAAGGGGGAATATCTTATTTATTCTAAAGATGTTGGTGGTAACGAATTTGGACAACTATATAAACTCGATTTAAAAACGCTGCAATCTACTCTTTTAACGGACGGTGGTCGCTCTCAAAATGGAGGTGCAACTTGGAGAAAAGACGGAAAAGGATTTTATTATTCTTCGACCAAAAGGAATGGAGGCGACCGAGATATTTATTTTATGGATCCCCTTAATCCAAAATCTGATAAACTAATTTTGCAAGTAAAAGGTGGCGGATGGGGAATATCGGACATCTCAAACGATGGCAAAAAACTGTTAATTAGCGAATATGTTTCGGCTAATGAATCGCATATTTGGTTATTGGATACCGACTCTGGTAAATTATCTGAAGTTACCGATAGAAAATCAAAAGGAATTATTCAAGCGGGCGCATTGTTTTCGAATGCAACTGATGAAATTTGGTTTGTGACAGACAAGGACAATGAATTTGAACGCCTTGCTACTATGAATACAACTACAAAAAAAGTGACTTATCATACTACAAGCATTAATTGGAATGTTGAAAATTACAATTTATCCGAAGACAAGAAATCAATCGTTTTTATAACCAATGAAGCTGGATTGAACAAGATGTATTTGATGAATGCAGTTAACAAATCGTATTCGGCAGTCAAGAATATTCCAATAGGACTAATTGGAGGTGCAAACTTCACAAAAGACGCTCAAAGCCTTTTCTTCACTCAATCAACGGCACAATCAGCCTCGGATGTTTATCAACTAACTGTAAAAACTGGAGCCGTTCAGCGGTGGACAGAAAGCGAATTGGGCGAAATGCAACAATCGGATATGGCATTGCCAAAATACATTGAATGGAAAAGTTTCGACAATCTAAAAATTTCTGGTTTTTATTATCCGGCTGCTTCAAAATTCACTGGGAAAAGACCCGTTTTAATCAATATTCATGGTGGACCAGAAGGACAATCTATGGCTTCCTTCTTGGGCTCGGGCAATTACTATACTAATGAAATGGGCGTTGCGATCATTTATCCAAATGTTCGTGGATCTTCAGGTTTTGGCAAAACATTTATTGCCAAGGACAACGGTTTTTTATGAGAAGATTCCGTTAAAGATATTGGCGCATTACTAGATTGGATTGCGCAACAACCCGAATTAGACAAAGACAAAATTATGATTATGGGCGGAAGCTATGGCGGTTATATGACATTGGCAACAGCCTATCATTATGCAGATAAAATCAAATGTTCTGTTGATATTGTTGGAATCTCAAATTTCAATACCTTTTTGAAAAACACCGAAGAATACCGAAGAGATTTAAGAAGAGTAGAATATGGTGATGAAAGAATCCCTGAAATGGCAGCTTTTTTCGAAAAAATGGCTCCTTTAAATAATATTGACAAAATCAAAAAACCGATGTTCATTATACAAGGAAAAAATGACCCAAGAGTTCCTGTAACCGAGGCTACCCAAATGCGAGACAAGCTCAAAGCCAATGGAAATGTGGTTTGGTATTTAGAAGCCAAAGATGAAGGTCACGGTTTTAGAAAAAAAGCAAATGTGGATTTTCAACGTTTGGCTGTGATTCGATTTATGCAAGAGTATTTGATAAAATAATTCAAAAAAAAATTCCCAAGTTTACATTTGGGAATTTTTTTATAGATATTCACTATTACCAAATTTTGACGCGTTTCTCAGATGCAATATACATTCCGTCTCCTGCCTTAATGTCAAATGCTTTATAAAAGGAATCCACGTTTTGTAGTGGAACATAAGCGCGATACATTCCTGGCGAATGCGGATCGGTTTTTACCAGATTTTTTATGGCTTCGTCACGCATTTTTGTTCTCCAAACTGTTGCCCATGAGATAAAGAACCGTTGTTCTGGTGTATAACCATCAATTAATCCTGGGTTTCCATTCTCTTTCAAATAGATTTGCAAACCATCGTAAGCGGCATTTATTCCGCCTAAATCACCAATGTTTTCGCCTAATGTAAATTTTCCGTCTACGAAAGTTCCAGGCAAAGGTTGCAAAGCACTGTATTGATCTGCCAAGGCACCCGTCAAAGCAGCAAATTGCTTTTGGTCATCTGCTGTCCACCAATCTTTTAAATTTCCATCAGCATCATATCGCGCACCAGAATCGTCAAATCCGTGGGAGATTTCGTGGCCAATCACAGCTCCAATTCCTCCATAATTTATAGCTTCATCGGCTTGATAATTGTAAAATGGTGGTTGCAAAATAGCGGCTGGAAATACAATTTCGTTATACGAAGGGTTGTAATAGGCATTAACCGTTTGTGGTGACATTCCCCATTCGGTTTTATCAACTGGCTTATAAAGTTTATCGATATCTTGTTTGTTTCTCCAACGCGAAATACTCATTGAATTTTCAAAATAAGTTCCTCCTTCTTCTGGACTCTTTAAAGTCAACGCAGAATAATCTTTCCATTTGTCGGGATACCCAATTTTGACTTGTGATTTGCGCAACTTTGCAATAGCACTTACTCTTGTTTCTGCGGACATCCAAGGTAAATTATTGATGCGGTTTTCAAAGGCAATAAAAACATTCTTAATCATTTTCTCAGCCTTTACTTTGGCTTCAGCCGGAAATTTTTTCTCAACATATAACTTTCCTAATGCTTCACCAGTTGCACCATTAATTACTTGCAAAGCCCTATCGCCAAGCGGTCTTTGTTGCACAGCTCCAGTTAAGGTTTTGCCATAAAACTCCCAATTAGCGTTTTCAAGACTTATAGATAATCTGCCTGCAGATCTATTCAGCAAAGTCCAACGCATATAAGCTTTCCAATCTTCGACCTTATTTTCTTTAAAAATAGCTTCGAGAGAAGTCATATATTTAGGTTGGGAAACGATCAGAGAATCCGCTTTTGTCAAACCAATTTTTGTTAAATAGTTTTTCCAATTTATAGAAGGCGTTAGTTTTTGCAAATCAGAAACTGCCATCGGATTGTATGATTTTCTGCGGTCTCTTCTTTCCACTCTGTCTAATCTTGGTTTTGACATAGCGATTTCCAAAGCTAAAATCTTATCTGCATCTGTTTTCGCCTTGGCTGGTTTTTCGCCTAAAATTTGAAGCATCTTGGTTATATGCAAAACATATTTATCTCTCTTTTCTTTAGAATCCTTGTCTTCTGAAACATAGTAATCACGGTCGGGTAAACCTACACTTCCTGGCCCCACGGTTATTACATTTCTGTTGCTATTCTTAGCATCTGAACCAATCCCAACTCCAAAAAAACCAACACCACCAATTGCGTCCATTTCAATCATCAAAGCTTCTAAATCCTTGGTGTTTTTTACTGAGTTTATTTTTGATAAATAGGGTTTTAATTGAGAAAGTCCTTGTTTGTTTCTGCCAATAGTATCCATTATAGTTTTGAACAAATTTATGGCTTTGCCTTGATCGGTATTGGATTTGTAAATGGGGTTTTTTGAAGCTTCAGTTAAAATTTCCAGAGCATCTATATCTGTTTTCTGACGCAATTCGTTAAAACTGCCCCAAGTAGTCTTATCAGCAGGAATTTCAGTTTTATCAAGCCAACTTCCGTTTACGTATCTGAAAAAGTCGTCGTTTGGCTTTATGTTTTTATCCATATTAGAAACATTTATTCCAGGTTCTTGCTTTATAGGGGCAATTTGAGCGTTAATTGCAGTAAATCCTAAAATTGCAGGAAAAACAAAAATCAACTGTGTTTTAATATTTATTTTCATATTTAATTTATGTTAAGTTAATTTCATAAAACTATTCATAATATTTAAACTACAGGCTAAACATTTGTTAAAAAACAAGTATTTAAACTTCTTATAAGTGAACAAATTAATTTTACAAAACCAGAAAACCTTGAAAGTTTAAACTCCCAAGATTTCTTCTGGATAATTTTTGAAAAAAATTAGAGTGACAAAATAATAAACTCACTGCGTCTATTCAATTGGTGTTGTTCTTCTGAACATTTTGATGGACTTGAAAGTTCACAAGCACAATTGTTTACTAATTGACTTTCACCATAACCCTTACCGGTCAACCGGCTTGCTTCTATACCATTATTGACAAACCAAGCGATTGAGGATTCTGCTCTTCTATCTGATAAAACTTGATTGTATTTAGCACTTTCCCTGCAATCGGTATGTGAACGCACATCTATTTTAGTTGTGGGATGCAGTTTCAAGAATTCTAATATTTTTTCTAAATCTACAACAGCATTTGCTGTAATATCGTATTTATTTAAGTCAAAATAAATCATTTTAATTCCAAAATATTTTGCTACATCAATTCCAATAGCCACTTTAATCACTTCTTTTTCTAAGGCTATATTCACATTGGTTCTGCCTTTTTCATTTGCAATCGTAATTTTTTGTTCTTTGATAATATAATCTTCTTTTTCGAGTCTTACACTATACGATTTATTACATTCTACTGAAAAAATATAATTCCCTGCTTCATCAGTTACAGTGGTAGCAATCAATTTATGATTACTGTCAAACAAACTCATTTTTGTATTTGGTAGAACCTGCAATGAATCTTTATCTGTCACAGTTCCATATAATTCTTGAGTGCAATTTAACTTTTTTGTTTCTATAAACTTGTAGATATCATCGTACCCTTTACCGCCGTCTCTATTGGATGTTACAAAACCTCTTCTAGTCTTTGTATCGATTAAATAAGCAAAATCATCTTTCGGAGAATTTACACCATCACCTACAT
This sequence comes from Flavobacterium psychrophilum, assembly GCA_945866505.1. GTDB lineage: Bacteria > Bacteroidota > Bacteroidia > Flavobacteriales > Flavobacteriaceae > Flavobacterium > Flavobacterium psychrophilum_H. The sequence continues at coordinate 4,483 of CAMBHH010000076.1, read as the reverse complement.
TTTCAATTTCTTCGAATGAACCATCGCCAGTAATTTTGGCAACAAAAACATCTAATCCTCCTAAACCTGGATGTCCATCAGAGGCAAAATAAAGTTCATTTTCGTCTGTAATAACAGGGAAAGTTTCTCTTCCTTCGGTATTAATTGCAAGACCTAGATTTTGTGGGGCGCTATAGCTACCGTCTTCGTTTATTTTAACTTTATACAAATCTGATTGACCATAACTTCCAGGCATATCTGATGCAAAATACAATGTTTTTTCGTCTGGACTTAATGCAGGATGTCCCACACTGTATTTATTGCTGTTAAAAGGCAATTCAGTTGTTTTTGTCCATTTGCCATTCTCTAAACTTGCTTTATAAATTTTTATTAGAGTAACTTTTTCATCGTTTTTTCCCATTTTACCATTCAGGTAGCTATTTCTGGTAAAATAAATTGTCTTTCCATCTTTGGTAAAAACTGGGGTGGACTCGTTGAATTTTGAGTTAATTATTCCAGAAAATTTATTAACTTTTCCTGGTGTTTGCGTTTCGTCTAAATCGGCAACATACACATTGGTAAAGTATTGATTAGTCCAAGTATGCTTTCTTTGTGCAACGAAACCTGTATCTCTTGCAGAGCTAAAAACAAGTTTGTTACCATAAAAAGCACTTCCATAATCGGAATATTTTGAGTTGATGCCAGCATCTTCAACGGTAAATCTGCCTGAATTTGCTTTGATTTGGTTGAGATAATTTTTGTTATTGTGAAAAAGTTTTCCCCTAGTATCATTAACTGCTTTTTGATGGAAACTTTCCAACATTTCATTTGCTTTATCATATTGACCAATTGATTTAAGGGATTGAGCGTATCTAAAGCAATATTCCGATTCTTGGTCTTGATTCAAAGCAAATAGTTCAGTATAGCATTTGGCTGCCTTTTCCAACTCTCCGTTAAAGTAATAGGAATTACCTAATTTCTGAAACAAATCTTCTGATTTGTATCCTTTTTCCGCCAATCTTTCATAGGTACTGACTGCTTTTGTATAAGATAGCTCGTCGTATTTTTTATCAGCAGCAGTGATTTTGGATTTCTGGGCAGAACTATTAAACGAAACAACACTCAAAAGCATTATGTAAAAAAGTATACCATTTTTCATATATAGAAATTTATTGTTTTTTATTGGTCATAAGTAATTCGCATATCATAATTGGTTTTTGCGACCAATTTTAGGTCATGCTCATTTCATAGATGCAAAATTTATTTTGTTAGTAGTCCTCTAGGTTCGGCCTGCGTGGGCCTAGGCATTCCTATCGGGCGATTTCTTAATAATTAATTTTAGAAAAATCTAGGAGTTGTAATTTTGTTATTATTTTTAATGATTTCATAGCGCAGGAAGATTTCGTGCGACCCGGAATTATAGTTAACTAAACTGGTAGTATCTCTATCATAACCATAGCCGATATATAAACCATCAGACACTTGGAAACCTACCAAAGCGCTCAGAGCAGCACTCCATCTGTATGCAACACCCACAGTAAATTTATTAATAAACATAAAATTACCTGATACATCTACTTGTAGTGGAGCACCTTCTACTACTTTAGTTAATAACGAAGGCTTAAACTTAACCGTATCACTCAAATCAAACACATAACCTCCTATGAGGTAGTACGCCATTCTTTCCTTAAATATTTTGATTTCATTATCATTATAACGCTGTGTCTCCATAAAATTAGGGATTGACAAGCCTATGTAAGCATTGTCAGAATGCCAATAAACACCTGCGCCAATGTTCGGGGAAAATTTACTATAATTTTGTAAAGTAGGATCAAAAACAACACTAGTTAACTTGGTAGCATCCAAATCAAACAAATTGGCTGTGGCTTTTAAACCAATAGACAACTTCCATGTATCAGAAGTAGGAATGGTATAAGACAAATCTGCTGAAATGGCGTTTTCTGTAGTTGGACCTAATTTATCGTTAATCACAGATACTCCCAATCCTAAATTAGAATTATTTAATGGAGTGTTAACTGAAACTGTACTAGTAACCGGCGCTCCGTCAAATCCGACCCATTGAGTTCTGTATAAAGCAAACATACTCAACGCTCCTCGTGAGCCCGCATATGCAGGATTGACATTGATTGTGTTATACATATACTGCGTATATTGTGCATCTTGTTGCGCATAACTTAGCAGTCCTGTAAACAGCAAAGAGAATAGTACTATTCTTGTCTTCATAGTTTTTAATTTTTTAGAGCAAAAGAATTTATACTGTTGCTCAACCTTTTAATATTTCTACTTAAATATAAATAACCTGCATTTTGTACGCTGTTGTCACTAAAATCAACATATTTCAGAACATCATAGTTAGTAACATCTTTCAAACTTTCGTACTTTTTTCTACCTGCTATTTTACTTGTAATTGCACGTACGTTTACTGTATTAATCACCCTGAAATTATAACTAATAGTTTCTCTAAATGTAGCAAAACCAGCGCCGTTTTCATCTACACTAGTGGCGGTTTAAATCACTACTATTGATAGCATTTCATCTAGAAATTTAAACTTTACAATTGTTGCATTACAATGACTTCGATTATATTTTTGACAAATATAATAAATAATTTTATAAGTTACCGCTACTGTTTCTGCGGTATGCCTAAGATATAAATACACCGTTTAGCACTACAAAAGATGGTACGAATTTCAAAATAAACCTTTAAGGATTCTATACGGGTATAGGTTTATTACTAAACGCTTTTCGTATTTTTGCAAGAAATCATTTTCTATGAAATCCTTTTTCTATACCTATCGGAAATTCTTTGGTGCATTGTTAGTGTTTTCCATCATAACCATTTCCTTTTTTTACACTGCATTAAACCCCAAGAAATCGCTACCTATTTATAATCCATCGGATGTAAATCCAGAATTAGTTGATACTACGGTGCAATATATTAGTAAATATCACACGATTGCCAATTTTTCTTTTAAAAATCAAAACGGAATAACCATTACCCAAAAAGACTATGAAGACAAAATATATGTAGCCGATTTTTTCTTCACAACCTGCAAATCTATTTGCCCAAAAATGACAACAAATTTGGTAGATGTGCAAAAAGCATTCCTTAATAATCCTAAGGTAAAATTGCTTTCCTTTACAGTGACTCCAGATATTGACAACGTTTCGGTTTTGAAAGAATATGCCAAAATAAACGGCGTGATTGATAGCAAATGGAACTTAGTCACAGGCGACAAAAAAGCAATTTACACGATGGCTAGAAAATCCTATTTGGCAGTAAAACAAGGAAAACCCGAAGAGCAATACGATATGGTTCACACCGAAAATTTTGTGCTTATTGACTCCAAAAAACGAGTTCGTGGCTTTTATGACGGAACAAATCTTAATGGACCAACCGAGCCCGAAATTAAAAATGTAAAGCAATTAATTGAAGACATCAATTTGCTTTTAGAGGAGGAGAAAAAGTAAACCTGACAATTATCATTTATAATTCTTTTTTTTAGATTACTTTTGCAATCTATATTCGATCTAAATAAGAATTGCAAACTACAATAGCCAACCTAAGAAAAGGAGAAAAAGCCATAATCAAAGATTTTGATGCCGATGTTATTCCGTTAAAATTATTAGAAATGGGCTGTCTGCCAGGAAACACTGTCGAATTGCTTCAAATCGCACCCTTTGGCGATCCTTTATATTTAGACATCAATGGGTCACATCTTGCCATTCGAATCGAAACTGCCCGCGAAATTGAGATTGACATTATCAAAAAATAGCCCAAAATGAGCAAACAAAATATCAATGTCGCTTTAATTGGGAATCCAAATACTGGAAAAACTTCGGTTTTTAACCAACTTACGGGCTTGAATCAACAAGTGGGAAATTATCCTGGAATTACTGTCGAAAAAAAGGTTGGTTTTTGTAAATTAACGAACACTATTAATGCGAACGTAATCGATTTGCCTGGAACTTATAGTTTGAATGCCAGTTCAGCTGACGAAAGTGTGGTGATTGAACTTTTGCTCAATAAAAAAGATAAACTATTTCCTGATTTAATTGTTGTCGTTTCTGAAGTGGAGAATCTAAAACGTAATTTATTGCTTTTCACGCAAATAAAAGACCTAGAAATTCCTACCATTTTAGTTATCAATATGATTGACAGAATGCAGCTCAAAGGCATTTCGCTCGATATTCCTTTTTTAGAAGAACAATTAAAAACCAAAATTGTACTAGTAAGTTCTAGAAAAAGTATTGGATTTGAAACTCTAAAAACGGTAATCACTACGTATAAAACCATTTCGACCGAACCTTGTTTGAATGCCTCGTCTATTGATGAAGATTATTTCAATACGCTTCGAAAAACATTTCCCAATCAGTCCTTGTACAAACTTTGGTTGGTGATTACTCAAGATGTCAATTTCGCAGATCTTAACAGAAATACTCTTGAAAAACAATCTTTTACCAAAACCAATTCAGAGCTTAA
>CAMBHH010000075.1 GCA_945866505.1 Flavobacterium psychrophilum | reverse complement strand
TCATCACGAACGATAGCAACGGGCTTTACTTTATCAAGAGGATACAGGTCAAAAAATTGCTGTGGTACAAACCATGCTAAGTGTGGTTTGGCTATCCCAAGTGCCAGAAAAAAAGGTTTGCCGTCAAAGTCGCGTTGCAACTGGTCGGCCGCCCATTTGCAGGCGACATAATCTTTGGTTTTTTCCACAGGATTTTTAGTCGCTCCCCAAGCGAAGTCTGTTCCGCCACCTTTGATTCCATCAACTTTTGGCGGAGTTTGCTCCCAAAGCCTACCACCATCAGAGCCACCTGGTCTTGCATATTCTTGAAAAGCCCATTGGCCTTCGTCTAAACCATCTGCAGTAGGGTGTTTATGAAAAACTTTACCTGCCGAGAGTGTGTGGTAACCATGTTTACCAAAATATTCCGGTAGCGTGACCACATCTTTGGCTTTTGGAGCATTTTTAAGATTTTGGCCATTGCCGTAAACACCGGTCGATGCTGCCCTTTTTCCAGTTAGTATGGCTGAGCGGGATGGACAACAAACTGAAGATGGACAATAGGCCTTATTCATCACCAAAGCTTGTTGCTTGGCAAATTTGTCCATATTGGGCGTAAGTACTTGTGGGTTTCCGCCCAAGCAACCTACCCAATCGTTCAAATCATCGATGGCAATGAATAATACATTGTAGCCCTTACTTTGATATTTAGCAACCGCATCCATTTCTGATTTGCTAGGCAAGCTGGGACTTATACTCTGTGCTTTATTGCTAGGCTGCGCATAACCGCAAATGGCTGCAAACGAAAAAGAGAAAAAGGAGACGAGGAACTTTGATGTAATTTTCATAGTATATATTTAAATTGATTCTACTGTATGTAATTTATAGCCCTTAGAGATTGTAAATTTTAAAATGGATTAAACCATTCTACAATTAAAATTAGTATAAGTTGCTTTCTTTATTCATTGAGAAAATATTTATATATTGCATAAATTCATTAAAAAATCTTCAAAATAGCCTTCAAAACTGTTCAACTACTTTCCAAATTCCCAGTACAAAAGGAGTAAGTGAGCAGACGACCAACTAAAATTAGGTGCTCGAAGTCGTTTTCCTGTGCTTGGATCATAATTTTCACCTATGGGTGTTTCGCCTGCTAATCCCTCAAGACGGGTGAAAATTTGATCGGTGTATGAATCCGCCATTTCTTTGTGCCCATAATTTCGTATACCGGCAATGCCAAAATAGACCTGATCGATCCAAACTGGACCTCGCCAATATTTATCATACTGAAATTCGGGATGATCAGCACTAACGGTAGGAAAAGGGATATAGGTCGAAAATTTTGTTGGTTTCTGGTACATTTTGATGGCTTCTTCTGCCCTTTCGGGGCTTGCCATTTTAGTCCATAATGGGATGAAAGCTTCTGTTCCTTCGACTTTTATAAAGCCGTCTTCTAAAACCCGATCATAATAATACCCATTCTTTTCATCAAAAAAATAAGCATCCATTTTCTTAGCATCAAAAGGATCATCATATTCTTGGTCTACTAACAATGCCATTTGTTTTAGTAGCTTATTTTCAAGGTATAAAAAAGCATTCAAATCGACAGATTCCTGATTCATACTCCAAGATGTTGGTCCGTTTTGAAGCATTTTTGAATTATCAAATCGAACAGCATTATCCATTCCACTTTCAAATCTTGCGTTTTTCAAAAGTCCGTTGTTGGAGCCATATTCACAAATTCCGTTCTTATTATGGTCGCGATTAAGAAACCACCATCGGTTGTACTTTACTAGTTTGGGGAACATTTCTTTCAGAAAATCGACATCTTTTGTTTCCTTGTAAATTTCCATAACTGCCCAAACGGCTAACGGTGGCTTGGTATCTCTGTAATTATTTCTTTTTTTATCAGAAAACACATTATCTGAAATCATACCATCCTCCGCCTGATAATCGAACATAGCTCTTACTTGATCTTTGGCCAAATCAGGAGCAAAATGTGCAAGCGCAGTCGCATGTTTCCAAGAATCCCAGGCCCAAAAACCATTGAAATTTCGATTAGAGTGAGAAGGAATAACGCCATCCCGAAGGATATCGCCTTTTGCAGCACGCCAATTGGACAGTAAGGTTACTGCACTTTTTACAGCGATACGATTGTAGGTCTCAGACCTATCGTTACGAAGTACTTTGGTCAGATAATCATTCCATCTGTTTTTTGTTTGATTGATGCTTTTTAGCGGATTTTTGAGTATCTGTATTGAAATAGCAGCAGCTAAATCATATTCTTTCCGATTGTTGTAAAACGAAATCAAAATATATTCATTATCTGAGGACTTTTTACTCTTTGCAGTATAATTTGTGCCCTCTACAGTCAAATCAAAGCTTTTTGGAAACACCACCGCAACCACTTCACCAGTAACCAATTGAACTATTAGACTATTGTTTTCTTTTGTAACTGTTGTTTTGGGCAACCAAACAGTTGAACTAACTTCCCATTGAACATTTTTTGACTGTAATTGTAGAATAGCATTGTTTTTATCTGCAAAAGAAAGACGTTGCTCTATTTTGGTGTTTTCACAACTACTACTCATATATAACATCCCTGGAAAATACGAAAAACTGTCCCGTTTAAAGTCGGCTGCTTTTAGTTTTCGTCCGTTTTTTTCAACACTAATTTCAGCTATCGACTTACTAATCCAACTGCGGTCATCTATTGTAAATGGGCCACAAAATCCATTCACCCAATTTTCTGTGGTAGGATTAGTAAACCCTACCCAAGATCCAGCATCAGCAAATAGAGAGGCACTATATTTTTCTGAATTGGTAGGAGTGGTAGGTGTAAATGAAATATCAATTATTTGAGGGTAGCGTTCCGCTATCTTGTTTTCTTGAGAAAATAATTTCATTCCGATAATAGAGAGGTAAGCTAATAGTAGTAAGGTTGTTTGTTTTTTCATTTGATATCAAAATGGATTAATTAAATGGTAACTAGTATTCACAAAACTTTAAATCAAAAATATGATTGCTCGTCAAAAATAGTTTGATTTCTATTTGTTTTTGGTAATTTTCAAATTAACTCTAAAAATAAGTAATTCACCCATTAAATAAGTCTCAATCATAGTTCGATTTTGTTCCATTGGATGATATTAAAAAATAGTACCAAAAAAATAAAGTGGGAGTAACAGGCTAGTTATTAGGTCTGACCTTAGTAATAATGCGAATATCCGAAGCAAACTTCAATATATCAGTATTCAAATTCAGAGGCAAATGGTTTCTTTCGGCAGCCAATTGTTGCAATTGATTTGCTATTGTATTGAATTTCTCTTTCGCTTCATTTTCAGTCAAAGTTTTTGCCCTGTACCAATCGTAATGCACTTTGCCAGTGGCTACAAAAAGTTTCATTCCTTTTGCCAAAATGTAAATAGAATGATAGGATTCCGTTATAAAGTCGGCTTTTTCTTTCGGTAAGTTTTTGGTTAACTTTGGTAATTGAGGTACCACTTTTTCCAACCAATCAATGGCTTCATTTTTTTCTTTCAAATAGGATTCGACTGGCTTTGAAAATATTGCGTTTTGAACGCGCCATTGCAAGGCAGCATCAATTTCGTCATTTACGGCTGGATATAATGGAGTGCCCGGTTTTTGAAATAAATCATCCACCGCTTTCATATAGCGAACATTGTTAAAATAATCTTTATCCAAAAACTTAGCTTTTGGAAAAGCAGAATGATTCAACGAACTCGTGCCATTGATACCCACTATTTTTTGAAGTAGCGGTTCGGTCTCATAGAAAATGTCAATTAATGCATTAGGCACGTTATCTCCGAAATATTCGTGCACAGCAGCTGTCAACACTTTTTTGGGATCGGCATCCGGTGTATAACAAAATCGAGTCAACATAAAGGCATTCATTCTGTCGAAATTGATGTCGGTGCAGCCTCTGTCCCAAAAGAAAGTGCGTCCATTGACAACATCGACTCCTTTTTTTAATCCTTCATTAACAGACTTTTTCCACCACCGTGGCAAAAGACAGGGATAAAATCCTTGTCCCAGGTATTCACAATCCGTTAAGATATTTTGAGAAATGGGGTTGCTGGCGAATAAGTTTTTTTGGTCGGATTCGGGAATAAAAGCAAAGGGTGGACACAAAGTATTTTCTTCTGGCCAGGTGTTATCTTCCATAACAATAATATTGGGGTATTTTGCTAAGGCTTCAAACGCGTGACGATGTGTTTTGTACGTATGAAAATAATCGTGGGCAAAAACAGTTCCTTGAATTTTAAGCTCGGTACAAACTTCACTTAAGGCACTTACCCAAACATCCAACCATTCTTTGTTGTGTTGTAAATCATAGTCATCAAATTTGACCAACTCGCCATTTCCTTCGCACATCCACACTGTTACTCCTTTTAGCAAGGGTAATTTTTTCTTTAAAAGCCGAAGGTGGTTTTTCATCAAATCCCGAAGAAATGGGTGCGTCATAATCAACTTGCCTTTGGGATCGAAAAGTTCGGGTTTCAATTTTTTGACAAGCTCCACCTCCTGCACGGGAAAAATTGGAAAAGGATAGCCGTAATTGAAATCGATACTATTTGTAACACAGCCATTGTAGGCTTTGAGAATCATTGCTTCTTGCCATTGATATTGTTCTTGGTTTTGAGCACTTCTAAATTCTGGCATGAGTTCTTCTAACCAAGGAATGGTGGTGTCATTACCTAGCAATTCGCCATTAACTCGTTCGTCTACATTTAGTCGAAATAATTGGGCTCGGTAATGTGGCGCAAAGCATTCCCAACCCGTGATTCCCCAACTGGTAATATCTTTGAACCATTTATCCGCATTAGTGGTGGTGGCCATCATACCGGTTAAGACAGGTTTTACGGCATATTTTGGTGATTGAGCGTGACTCGATAATACTCCAAAAACCCAAACAATCAGGAAAGTAAAAAAGCCTTTAAAGGAATACTGTTGTTTATTAATCATGATACCCAATTTTTAGTAAACCAATATCTAATGCTTACTGGCTTATTTTAATCACTCTAGTCATATTTTTTTCCATTGGTACTTTAAGTTTCCAACCTTTTTCACTTTTACTGATTTCTATTGGGGTATTCGATACCATTTCAGTAAACGTTGGTCTTTCGGATAATCCCAGAGCTTTAGCATCAATAGTAATGGCAACAGAATCGGGTGACTCTGGTCCCCAAACTGTTAAATAAATAGTTTTACCTTTTCCAAATCTTTGAAGTTGAACCGCTTTGGAACTTGAAGTGGCATAGGTAACAGGCTCCCAACCGGCAAGACGAATAGCTAAATTTGCAGGTTCATACCGATCCCAAAGCGCTTTATGGTCTGGCTTTGTGTACCATGAATACTCCTTGTCATATCCAGGATGACGTGGCGGATAAAAATATAAAACTTGAACCGGACAAGCAAAACCATAAGCAGTAGTTTTAGCTAAGGCATTTTTAATTACTTCTAATGTTGGTGATTCCTTGTGTGCTACAATATTTCCGCTAGAAATGCGGTACGATTTACGACCCACCACCATGCGTTCAAAATCAAAACCACCAAGACCAATTGGATTAAAACTTCCCTCTTGCCAGCCGCTTGCAATTACGGAAGCGAGGAAAAATTGACCTCCATTATCTTGTCCAGCAGGTTTGTTAGGGATTTTTTTCCAACTGTATTCCTTCATCCCTGCAGCTTCATGAAACATGCCTCCTTGTTTTAGCTGCAAACGGTAGGCATCAAATAATTCATAGTTTGTAAATTGGGTATGGATACACGGACGACCTAACTGATCAAAGGTAAGTGGATGGTCTATATAAGCAAAATGCTCGTGGCGGTAGTTAAGGAAATTACTCCATCCCCCAAGGCGATCCCAGTGCATGCTGATAAAATTTCCGACTTTGCCCAAGTCTTCAGCTTTTCGAAGATACATATCTGCATAAACTGGATAATGTGGCTTTTTATCTGCAAAAAGGTCTGGGTCACAATTGTGCGGAAAATCAATCCCCTCGCCTTCGGCCTTGAAAGTTGCAAACGTTCCATCGGGGTTATAACAGATGCTATTGACAAGTGCCGCGCGTCCTTCAATGAGTAGCTTAGAATTTATGTCGCCCTTTTTTTCGTAATGCTGAATGGTGGTAGCCTTTGAAATGACATTCAGGAATTGCTCATTTGTTTTTATCTTATTTGAATTTTCCAATCCCTGAACTCGTGCAGAGGTTTTAGTGTAGGCCATATATTCTTTTAGGTTGGGATCAATTTGTTCATCTGCCTTAAAAGTTTCGCCTACGAAATTCATTCTAATCCAGTCATGGTGATGCCCAAGTGCCGTCATGACTTTTGGTTCGACACGATAATAGTCTGGATACCAGTCGTAATATTTCGCCAATGCATCACGAAAGCCCCAGGTTCCGTCGATGGTGTAAATGCGAAAACGGAAAGGCGCTTTTGAAGGGAATTTTTTGGTCTCTTTTGACAATCCAAAAGCCATTTGTAATCGAATTCCATCGGCATCGGCACCAACCTCAAAAACACAAGGGTCGGTAGGCGGTATACACATCGCTATACCACCTTTATCTGTCCACACGGCAGGAATGGGAACGAGATTGTTTTTTTCAGTATAAGCTGGTTTATCATTTGCGATTATTTGACTACTGCTTAAAGATGCACCCCATCTCCAGCCAATTGTATTTACGGGCAGATTAAAACCGAGCCACAAACCGCGATCCTCACTTGATAGATTTTCTACGACACCTTCAAACTCAATATAACCATTCCCTTCAGTAACCGTTGCCGACACATTGGCCTGTAGCGCAGTTGTTAAGGTTAAATAAAGTTTACCATTTTTAGAGATTGTTTTACCAAGCATTGCAACTTTTTTAGTGCTATTGGGTTCTCTAAGAAAAAAACCACCCGATAATCCTGGCTGAATTTTTTCATTGCCTAATTCAACAGTACTCACGCTGCCATTATTTTCAATCGATAAATTTAAGCCAGAATGATCGGTAAGCTTTACGGCTTGCGCCTGAACTAAAATGCTAAATAATAGCGTGCAAATGAGATTTAAAACTACTTTACTTTTATACATAATTAAATATTTTAATTTAAACTTTGGAAATTAACATAATTTAAGTTCCTGACACCATTGTTCAAAAGATCTATTTCCTTCATATTTTAAAATTATATAATGACGAAGTGTCAAAAAAAAATCTAATGTATTTCTTTTGATGATAGGTTAATGCTGGGATTCCAATGTTAATTTCAGCCATTTGACGAGTTGAGCAGCATAATCTGAGTTTATTTTGTTCCAAGCGCTCATACCATGTATTCCGCCTTCTATGGTTATAAGTTCTGCGGGAACTTTAGCAGCTTTGAGCTTGGCAAGAAAATTTACCGACTGCTCGTATGGGACAGTTTCGTCTTTGTTGCCGTGAAGCAGTAAAAAAGGGGGAAGACCAGGAGTCACATAAGTCACGGGCGAAGCTTCTATAAGGAATTTTCGTGCAACTTCGTTGTCCTCTGTCACTCCGAAGTATGTGCTGAAGTTGTAGGATGGTTTGCCATCGGTAGATTTTAATCTTAAAAGCAAATCCGCTGCCCCATAGAAGGAAACTACGGCAGCTACGCGGGTGTCTTTCTGAGTCTTGGCACCGACCATATTTACCAGCTAGCCGCCAGCCGACTCACCAATAAGGACAATACGCGAACGATCGAAGTGGTATTCTGCAGCATGAGCCTTTACCCAACGAATAGCTGTTTCCAAATCCTCGACACTACTAGGATACTTGTAAGTAGGTGCAAGCCGGTAATTGATACTAACCCATGCGTAGCCAGCATCTGACAGTGGTTTGAACAAGTGTTTGGGCTGCTTTTGCTTATCCTCCCTTGTGAAGCCGCCGCCATGCACAAGAATGCATACAGGAAACGGACCTTTACCTTCTGGAACCGAAATATCGAGCTTTAACTCTTCTCCGCCAGCGATGCCGTATGTAAGATCAAGTCGTACGTTGGCACTATCAGATACTTTAGTAGTTTGAGCTTGAATAGCACAAACAAATAGTAAGCTGCACAAAAGAACATAATTTTTAATCCTTATTACTATTTTATTCATCTTATTGTCTATTAAAACTACTTCTAATTCTTAATTCATCTTTAAGAAACCGAAAAAAACTTAATCTTAGATTCTTATCAGATTTAAGCAAATACTTCATTGCTTAGTTTGATTTCAATTTTTCACAAAGATTCTCAAAGGACTCATTCCCTTCATACTGCAAAATGATAGAATGACGGCCTTCCAACTGAATTGGGTTTGGCTTTCCAAACGCTTGAAGCGCATACTCTTTAGGACTATCTTTCCAATTGAAAACGCCTAGGTAAATATCTTTTCCCTTATGAGCAATAATCAATTCAAACCCATCGCCTTTATCAACACCGTGTTTCCAAAAATCTAAAGGAACGGTCTCTTCCATGACAGGAAAGTCAAAAACTTCTTTTACAAGCGCTTTGCGCTCTGGACGCAGCGTCACTAGGTTATCGCTATGCAAACGGGCTGTTCCGTAAAGTTTGTTGAAGTCTGCCCACATTTGTGCCTCGTTTAGTGTCATGCTGCCAGCGTGCTTAAATTGTTCTTGAGATACCTTTTCATCTTCATCAATACCCTCTCTGAAAACCAGATAATCGGCATCGCCATTGAAAACTTTCCCGCTCAAATAGAAGTGGCTTAAATTAGCCAAACACCTTTCTGGAAACGCTTCGTAAACTGGGTGAATATCGCCACCGGTTCGCATCCCGTCAACAAAACCAATACATGGTCCAAATACAGCAGAACAACCAAGGAAATAGGAATCCTTTCCCATCGCCTCGCGCATGGTTGTCATCCCAAGACGAAAACGCTCCACACTGGTTAGACTTAAGTCAAAAGCTTTTATAGTTTTAACATTCTTATTTCTTTCCTTAAGAAAATCTTCTAATCCGTAACGCATAAAGTCAATCTTGAAGTAAGTAATTCCCCAATTATCTTTCATGTTTTTGATACAATTGGCAATATGCGCTCTTGCACCAGGATGAGAATAGTCAAAATAAGTGTTTCTCATCAACTTATCTGGCGTTTGGACTGTTTCGACTATCAATTTTCCATCCTGATCGTGTAGAAAATATTCTGGATGTGTTTTACAAATCTCTGAATTGGCATCCCCTCTAAACCCATCAAAATGCAATCCTGGCGTTTTGCCTTCGGCAGTTATACGACTAACAATTTCCTTGATACCACCTGGTAACATATTTGGTCGTAAGCTTTTATAATCACCACGTTCTGTCCACCAACCGCCATCAATTTGAACCATATTGGCATTCGGTGCCAGTTTGTTGAGCTCATCCATATTGTCGTAAATGTCTTTTGGAGTAAATACTCTTCCATAATAATCCCAAGTTGCCCAACCTGAATAATCAGCTTGTTTTAGCTTTTTTATGTTGTTCTCAACAGCAATGGCTGAACCAAATTGTTCTAGTAAATCAAACCAATTGTTGGTTTTCTTCAAAACGATTTGTTCGTACTGGATGGTCTGACCAGGTTTAAGTTGTTTGCCTTCCCCATTAGACCACACTTCCAAAGCACCATCTTTAACAGTGAAATTGGGCAGGAATATGCGCCAAGAAAGAGAGCCTACAAAAACATATTGACCGTCGGCAAGACGTACCATTTCATACATCCTACTAGAACTCTTTTTGGTTTGTTTTCCGACAGTTTGACGCAACAGGGGCGTTTGTCCCATGCAGCTTCCTCCGTACTGTATTTCCAAATTATCGGTCAACTTTTCGTTCATGGGTATGCTAACGGAAATTTTTTCAATGGTAAGCGTCTGTTTTCCTTTATTAGTAAGGCTAATTTTTAAACGTTGAAATCCATCTGCTTGTTGTGTAGTTTTTTGTGTCGTTGCGACGGGAAGATCTGACTTTACATTTACTTTAATATTCTTCAAGGAATATTCTGTTTGAGCGCTTAAAAAAGTGGTTGCAAAGACCGCCGCTATAAGTAAAACTGAAAGTTTAGTTTTCATAAATTTTGGATTTAATTGTTTTAAAATGTAATATAAATTATTAATATTTTATGCTTAAGTAAATGCTACTATTTCCGTTCCACTTCAATGAGGTGAAAAATATAATCCTTTTTCCCTATATTTATCAATGCAATATCAGAACCCCTCGGGCCATTCTTTTGCATGACGGCATCGGTTATGGTTATTTCATCTTCTCGCCAAGTGTTGGTTCCCATACCTACAAAGGTTTTAGCAGTTTTCAAATCTTTACCTCCGGCATCGTAGCAAAAACTCCACGAGCCTTTATTAGTATCAAGCCATACAATTCGAAATTTTAAGGATTTTGCCCGTATAGTTTTGAAAAAATCATTGTGAAATTTAAAATAGAGTGCGTCTCTTCCAGAGGCATGTTCAAAACCGCGTGCTTCTAGACCATAAGGTTTGTCTTTAGCACCTATATGCCACCAACCTATGCTTGTTTCCAATTTATCAATAGGGTATAAATACAAACTGTAATCATCATCTATGCAACTCCAACCCACATCATTGTATCCCGTTCTCCCTCGGCTGGCAAGAGAGCCAGCTAATGTCTTATCTAAATCTTGAACGATTGCTCCGTGACTTGCAAATGCAGCACAAATTTTCTGAACTCTGTCTTTATTTTTCCTATTGACCTCGCCATATCTATCTTCCGAAAATCGGTTTTTATCATCTGTATTTAATTGATCTCTTAACGCACAAAAGGCTACTGGAGCGCGTTCAGGATATTTATATCCAGCATATTTATCAAATAAATCTAGGGCTTGATAATATGTGGGGTCTTCTAGTATTTTTTGCGGCAGGTTCCAAATATCTAAACCCGAATGCAAAGCGTACAAGGCACTCCAATATAAATTTTGAAGCGGATCTTTCATAAACCATTTCGAAAGCCACATGGTTTCGCCTTCTCCTCTACTAAAAACAGGACGATTCAAACTGTTTTTGTCGGTATCCCAAGGGCCATAAATCTCCATTTTTCTTTTAGTATCATTCGAACCATAAAAATGGGAGGCCACTCCTTTTTTTGTTATAAAACCAGGATATTGTGTTGCGCCCCAGTTCATATCTTCGGTATGGATTAGCAAGGGTATTTCTGGCAGTCCATCGGATGTATTAGTAAAAGCGTCTATTGTAAATTTTCTGATATAAGCTTGATAGGCCGGCCATTCGACTTTTTTGTCTACATTGTATTTTGGATCAACAGGATCCCCTTTGTAGCAATAGCCATCCCCCGTTGAGCCTTCAACGACTTGATGAAAAAGGATGTGTTTAAACAAGTTTTCTGGCAAACTACGGAGATGATTGGCTAGTTTTGTTATAATCCGCTCCGAATAAAATTTATATTTTGGATCTAAGGGATAGGCATTGTAGGAAAAATTTTTGTCGCTCTTGTAGGTGTTAATTTCTACTTTTGGCACGCCATTTTCGTATAACCAATCGGGTTCAGTAGGATTCAGCCACAATAATGTAAACACATACTTTTGATTTGCGGCTGCCTTTTTTATAATATCATCAATTAAATCCCAATTATAAACGCCTTCCTTTGGTTCTAACTCATTCCAACCAATGACGATTGGAATCCCTCTCATTTTTGAATAGGTTTCATTAGGAAGAATTTTTCCATTCCATACATTTGGTGTTCCGCCCCAAGAATACCAGCACCAAACTCCACACGCTTCTTTTGGAAAAACTCCTGGAATATTTTGCGTGCTGTTTTGTGAAAATAATAAGGACGTAAATAACAAACAAAGAAGTAACAAGGGATTTTTATTCATGTACTAAATTTTTTGATTTCTATATTTAGCACTTTAAAAAAGAAAAAAAACTTAATTTAAGATTCTATTTTTATGCTTGATTTTTTGAATTTTATGCGTTTTCAGATTAAAAAATGCCCCTACTTTCGATGTTTGGTTTTGCAATCAAACACCTTATTGCAAATTTAACTTATACCTGATTTTATATAGTTACAAATAGTCTCATTTATGGTATAGAATTGTTTCATTTTCTGATCGTCACAAAATAATAATTCAACAAGAAAATTGCGTATTGTTCTTTAAAATGCAGTAAACCACTGGATTTTTATCAGTTATGACTAGATGAATAGTGCTTTGTTTCGGTTTTTGTGTTATCAGTTTACAAAAGCCAATCAAGGAAACTAAGAATAATCATATCAAGTTCCATTTTATACAAGTCATTTTTGCTGCAAGGGTTCAAGGAATATATTTCGAAAATCAACTTGTTTTCCCTCTGCCTGCAAGGCAATCGAGCCGTAAGTGTCAGATGTCCTTGTAACTTCGTTTTGTAACACACTATTAATCCAAACCGTTATTGCATTGCCACGGCAAACGATGTCACAAGAATTCCATTCGCCAAATGCTTTTTCGGAACTGGACTCGCGGTGTGGTACTGCCTTTGGGGAGTCTGTTGTGAGCTCTTGTACTAATGAACCTCCATTACAGCGAATATCACCCGCTTTGTCTGACAGTAATTGTACTTCGAAACATTTGGGCCAAACTTTGTCCGGTCCATTGATATGGAGGAATACTCCACTGTTACCGGGTCCAGTCGGAAAACGCCATTCCAAATGCAATTGGTAGTCATGATAAGAGCGAACGGTTCGTATGTATCCGTTGGGTTTGCCTTGACATACTATGACTCCCTTATCCACAGACCATACAGAATCTAACAAAACCTTGGCGTCAGTGGAGACAAAAGTCCATCCCGATAAACTTTTGCCATCGAATAGTTCGATTTTATTTTTAGGAATAATAGAAACGTTATCAACTGACTGAATATTTGTTTGTGCGGTGACAAAAAATACGTTGATAATGGAAATAAAAAAATAAAATCGAATCATGGTGGATTGTTGGTTTTGATAGATTGCTTTTTATGGTTGGTAAACCAAAATGAAAATACAATTTGTATAGGCATCCTTCGTCGCTGAATACACTTAATAAATTACTAATTTGTAATCGTTGGGTGTCATTACTGTGCGTCTTATTAATTGATTAAATAAAAAATTCAACCAAATGTACCTGCCGGCAGGTATAGGTGGTTGAATTTTTAAATTTTTTAAATTAAATCCAATGGACTAGTACAAATTAATTTTGATATTTATTCACCGAATAAATTTTAATATAGTTCCGTTTTTATAATTATGCGCCAATGGAATAACTCAGGATTGTCCTTCATTAATGCAGTACCTATTATAATGTTTTCAGGTTCTCACACAGTTCATCAAATGATTTTTTTCCCTCGTATTTGATTATTTGAGAATGGCGACCTTCTAAAAGAACAGGATTTGGTTTTCCAAAAGCTTGCAAGGCATATTCTTTAGGTTTATCACCCCAATTGAAAACCCCTAGGTAAATGTCTTTATCCTTTCGAGCAATTAATAACTCGAACCCATCTAATTTGTTAGTACCATGCTTCCAAAGATCTAAGGGAACGGTCTCTTCCATTGCAGGAAACTTAAATACTTCTTCCACTAATGCTTTACGTTCTGGACGAAGCGTCATCAAATTATCACTTTGTAAACGCGCAGTACCGTATAGTTTATTAAAATCGGCCCACATTTGAGCTTCATTGATTGTCATACTCCCGCCATGTTTTACATCCTCTTTTGAAACTGTTTCATCTTCATCGATAGCTTCTCGGAAAACGAGGTAATCAGCATCTCCATTAAATACTTTACCACTTAGATAAAAGTTACTAAGATTCGCTAGACAGCGCTCTGGAAAAGCTTTGTAGGTAGGATTGATATCTCCACCTGTTCGCATTCCATCTACAAACCCAATACATGGACCAAAAACCGCAGAACAACCCAGAAAATAGATGTCATCACCCATTGCTTCTTTCATTGTTTTCATCCCTAACCGAAAACGTTCTACACCAGTGATGGTAGGGTCGTAAGCTTTAAAACTTTTAACATTTTTGTTTCTAAGTTTGATATCATTCTCGAGTCCGTAACGCATAAAATCCACTTTAAAATACCTAATTCCCCAATTATCTTTCATGTTTTTTATGCAATCTGCGATATGTGCCCTAGCACCAGGATGAGAATAATCGAAATATATGTAATGCATGACTTTGTCTGATTTTTCATTTTTTTCGACAATCAACTTTCCGTCCTGATCATGTAGGAAATACTCAGGATGTTTTTTATATATTTCAGATGCTTCATCACCTCTAAATCCGTCAAAATGAACTCCAGGTGTTTTTCCTTCGGCAGTAATTCGGCTCACAATTTCCTTGAGACCACCAGGTAAAAGATCTATACGTAAAGTTTTGTAATCACCACGTTCTGTCCACCATCCACCATCAATTTGAATCATATTTGCCTCGGGAGCCAATTTATTCAACTGGTCCATGTTGCCATAAATATCTTTTGGAGTGAATACTCTTCCATAGTAATCCCAAGTTGCCCATCCTTTGTAATCGGCAGGTTTGAGCTTGGTAATTTTATTTTCGGCAGCAATAGCTGTGCCGAATTGATCTAGCAATTCAAGCCAGTTAGTCGAACGTTTGAGTACGATTTGTTCGTATTGTATGGTTTGCCCAGGTTTTAGTTGTTTGCCTTCTCCATCGGACCACACCTCAAAAGCACCTTGCTTTTGTATGAAATTTGGCAAAAATATTCGCCATGAAGTTGAACCTGCAAATACATACTGACCATCTGATAATCTTAACATCTCGTACATATGACTCCAACTCTGTTTTGTTTGAATGCCAACCTTCTGCTTAAGCAAAGGTGTGCGACCCATACAGCTTCCTCCATAAAGCATATCCAAGTTATCAGACAGCTGTTCCTCCAACGGTATGCTCACAGTGATTTTTTCTATTGTAAGTGGTTGTTTTCCTTTATTTGAAAGCGATATTGACAGCAGTTGAAAACCATTCTCAATTTCTTTTAACTTTTGAGTAGTTGATACCAGCCCATTAGCCTTCACATCAACCTTAATCGCCTTCCATTGTGGTGTCGTTCGCGCAAACGACATTAAAAAGTTTAAAAATACCATTGAAAGTATTATACCTATTTTTTTATTTACTTTTATCATCTTAATTATTTATTCTAAATCTAATTTCATTTTTGATTATTAGGTAGCAATTTCGGATTTAGAATGATTCCATGAATAAACTACTATTATAAACTTTCATAATCCGATTACAAATATACTTTACACTACTTTTTGTTCCCTTTCAAAAAGTCTCATTTGTAATGTGTATTTGTTTCATTTATTGATAAAAGCAATTTAATAATGGAAGAAATTAAATTACAAATTGCCCAATGAGACATTATGCACCATTCGAATGTTATTAATTGACAGATTAAAGCTGGAATAATCAGTGCACCTTATTATTTGTGCAAGAACAAAAACGCAGTAATAAGAGTATCATCATAAGATTTAAAACTACTTTACTTCTATCAATACTATTTATTTTAAATTATTGTGCCTTTTCTTTACGGAAACCTTTTTCTTTTTTGTCTTTTTTATCTTTTTCTTCCTTTTCAACAGAATTAGAATCGTTACCTTTACTAACCTCTTGGTACCATCCTTCCCAATTTTTTACCATTGTCTGAAGCAATTCTGGATGAGTACTGGCTAAGTCTTTCTTTTCTG
>CAMBHH010000074.1 GCA_945866505.1 Flavobacterium psychrophilum | reverse complement strand
TCTTTATAATTTGTCCATTTGTCCGAAATTGGACCACTTGGAACTTTTGAGTCTAATGCCATTATAATTAACTATTAAATATGATTAAAATGATGAAATAAAGCAATAAAAATAAATCCAAAAGGAACTACTATTGCAAAAGCATATCCCAATTTGTGCAAGGCTTTTGCATATTTATTTGCAAATCCAACTGATTGAAACGACGAATTGAAACCGTGCCATAAGTGTAATGACAAAAGCACAAATGCAATACAATACAAACCTGTACGAACTGGACTTTCAAATTTATGAACTAATTCTTCGTAATATCTTGTTTCATTGATGGCATTTACAGCAATGTATTTATAGTTCATTTCAGCAAACCAAAAATCATACATATGCAATCCTAAAAAAGCCAACACTACCACTCCAGAAATAATCATGTTTCTTGAAGCCCAAGAAGCATTTGCTGCTCCATTGTACTTTACGTAAGAAATTGGTCTTGCGCTTCTGTTTTTCAAATCCAAAACAAACCCCATAACGAAATGAAAAACGACTCCAGCAATTAAAACTGGTTGCATTACAAATTGAATTATGGGATTGTAACCCATAAAATGAGACATCGCATTAAATGCGTCAGCACTAAAAACTGAAACCATATTAATAAAAAAGTGAAGCGATAAAAACGAAATCAAAAAAAGACCTGAAAGCGCCATAGCCACTTTTTTAGCAATTGACGACTTCAAAAACGTAGATTGAGCCATATGAAATTTGAATATAATTTATAAAATTTATGCAAAAATAAAGCAAATAGATATGAACTACAACCTTTTCGTGGTTATTTAGAACAATTCTTATTTTAATTATTTAATAAATAATCTTATCCTTTTTAGCCCTCTATTTTTTACGATATTACCATTTTTTAAAGTCAAAAAAATCACTAATCAAAAAATATATTTGTGTTGAAAAAAAATTCCCAGCGAAATATCAAAAATATTGATATAAATTTCCATTTTTGCTTCCAAAGTATCTACTTTTGAGTATTCAAAATTTAAATAATGTTTTATGAAATACCATCAAATCGACCGTCAACTATTCATAAAAAATCGCGCTAAATTCACGGCTCAAATGAAGCCAAATAGCGTAGCAGTTTTCAATTCGAATGATATTTATCCCGTTTCTGCCGATAGCACTTTGCCTTTTGCACAACACCGAGATATTTTATATTTGTCAGGAGTAGACCAAGAAGAGAGCATATTATTACTTTTTCCAGATGCACCATATGAAAACCAACGCGAAATGTTGTTCCTCAAAGAAACTAGCGAACACATCGCCATTTGGGAAGGCGAAAAACTAAGCAAAGACCGCGCGTTTGAAGTTTCAGGAATCAAAACCGTGCATTGGTTGCAGGATTTCGAGAAAGTTTTGTTCGAAATGATGACACATTGCGACACCATTTACATCAATACCAACGAACATTATCGCGCTACGATAGAAACCGAAACTCGTGAAGCCCGTTTCGTGAAATGGTGGAAAACCAAATATCCTGCGCACGCTGTAGCCAAAAGCAATCCTATCTTGCAACGCATTCGTTCTGTGAAAGAAACCGAAGAATTGGATTTAATCCAAAATGCCTGCGATATTACCGAAAAAGGGTTCAGAAGATTAATGTCTTTTGTAAAACCAAATGTAATGGAATATGAAATTGAAGCCGAATTGATTCACGAATTCATCCGCAATCGTTCCAAAGGTTTTGCCTACACACCAATTATTGCTTCGGGGAATAATGCCAATGTTTTGCATTATATCGAAAATAACCAACAATGCAAAGCAGGCGATTTAATTTTATTGGACGTCGCTGCCGAATATGCCAATTATTCTAGCGACTTAACGCGAACCATTCCAGTTTCTGGTCGTTATAATGGTAGGCAAAAGGCAGTTTACAATGCCGTTTTACGTGTAAAAAACGAAGCGACCAAAATGCTTACACCTGGAACACTTTGGAAAGAATACCAATTTGAAGTGGGCAAAATAATTAGTTCCGAATTGCTTGGTTTAGGACTTATCGACAAAGCCGATGTGCAAAATGAAAACCCGGATTGGCCAGCTTACAAAAAATATTTTATGCACGGAACTTCCCACCATATGGGATTAGACACCCACGATTACGGAAAACTAACCGAACCGATGCAAGCCAATATGGTTTTCACCGTAGAACCGGGAATCTACATTCCTGCCGAAGGTTTCGGAATTCGATTAGAAGACAATGTGGTCATTCAAAAAACCGGAGAACCTTTTAACTTAATGCGAAATATCCCGATTGAAATTGAGGAAATTGAAACTTTGATGAATTCTTGATTTAGAGAAAAGAGAATATAGATAATAGACGGTTTACGAAAGTGAGCCGTTTTTTATTCCAATAAAATTAGGTCGATTTCTTTAATTTTTTTAAAACCTTTATCTGAAGTAATCAATGGAATTTGAAAAATAATAGCTGTAGAAGCGATGATTGCATCAGGAAGCTTTATCGAATGCTTTTGTTTTAATAAAATTGTTTGATGCTTGATATCATCATTAAAATTAAAAATGAAAGAATCTTTCAAGAGTTGCTTTAGAGTATTTTCTTCATTTTTAGAAATATTTTTATGCCCTAAAAGTTCAATTTCTGAAATGAAAGATACACCAAAAACATAATCTAAAAACGGCTCAATAAATGGTTTTCCTTCGTGAAGATTGATTAAAAAATTAGTGTCAGCCAAAAAATCAATCTTCACTTTTTCTTTTTTCTAATTGATATTCAAGCCCATCCAAATTTCTTTTTAGTTTTCCAAAATGGACAGACAAATTCCCTTTAGAAACAGGTTTTTCTTTTTTTTCTAAAAAAGACTCGATTTCTTTTTTAGCAGTTTTCTGTTTTATAATCAAAACCATAATTAAAAATTTTTATAAAATTAGCGAAAATTTGCTTTCAATTACCAAAATACATTCTTAAAATCCTTAAATGTTTTTCGAATCTATTTTTATAAGATTTTCTTATACGAACTGTAATGTTCGCCGTTTTCTATTTTAACGGAATAATTAAAGTTGTTTAGATTATTCCCGCCCGATAACTTTCAAAATCTATAAAATAACAGTAACTTTTACATCCTTTTTAAGACCTATTGTTTAAATCAAAAAAAGATACAAATGAAAGCACACGAAATAGATTTCCAGATTTTTGGAGAAGAAATGCAATATGTTGAAATCGAATTGGACCCACAAGAAATCGTCATTGCCGAAGCAGGAAGCTTTATGATGATGGACAATAATGTCCAAATGCAAACCATTTTCGGGGATGGATCCCAACAACAAGGAGGAATCTTTGACAAACTTCTAAGCGCAGGTAAACGAGTTCTTACAGGAGAAAGTTTGTTTATGACCGCATTTATCAATCAAAATAATTATAAAAGCAAGGTTTCGTTTGCTTCGCCTTATCCTGGAAAAATCCTTCCTATTGATTTGACACAATTTCAAGGAAAATTCATCTGTCAAAAAAGCTCTTTTTTATGTGCGGCCAAAGGCGTATCAGTAGGAATCGAATTTTCTAAAAAATTAGGTCGTGGTTTCTTTGGCGGAGAAGGTTTCATTATGCAAAAAATAGAAGGAGATGGGATGGCATTTGTTCATTCAGGAGGAACTTTGGCGAAAAAAGAACTTAGAGAGGGCGAAATTCTAAAAGTAGATACGGGTTGCCTTGTCGGATTCACAAAGGATGTCGATTATGATATTGAATTTATTGGCGGAATTAAAAATTCTATTTTTGGTGGCGAAGGTTTATTCTATGCAACACTGCGTGGTCCCGGAACTGTTTACATTCAATCCTTGCCTTTCAGTCGTCTTGCCGATCGAATTATTGCTTCAGCACCAAGAGCAGGAGGAAATAGTCGTGAAGAAGGCAGCTTGCTTGGCGGATTAGGTAATTTATTGGATGGAGATAATAAATTTTAAGCCTTTTAGAAAATAATTATAAACGGTTTACAGCAATGTGAGCCGTTTTTTATTTTACCATATAAGTCACATAAGAAAAACTTAAATGGCTTATACGGTTTAGAAATTTAAGTCTTACTTTTACATCACGCTACGAAAGATGATTCAAATCCTATATAAAAACACGAAAATCTCCTATTCCGATACTGGAAAAGGCAATGCTGTTGTATTACTTCACGGTTTTTTAGAAAATAAAACGATGTGGCAAGATTTGGTCCCTGAATTAAGCAAAAAAAACCGTGTTGTAACTATAGATTTGTTGGGTCACGGCGAATCTGGTTGTTTGGGTTATGTCCATTCTATGGAAGATAATGCTGAAGCTGTTCGTACTGTTTTATCAAAATTACGAATCAGAAAATCGATTTTTGTTGGACATTCAATGGGCGGTTATGTGACCTTGGCTTTCGCAGAATTGTATTCTGAAAATATTAGAGGTTTGGTTTTATTAAATTCCACTTCAAAAGCCGATAGCGAGGAACGAAAAGCCAATCGAGATCGCGCCATTAAAGCGGTGAAGAAAGATTACACCACATTCGTAAGGCTATCTATCACTAATTTATTTAGCGAAGAAAATCGAGAAAAAATGACGGATGAAATAGAAAAGGTAAAAATCGCAGCTTTAAAAACTCCGTTGCAAGGCATCGTTGCTTCACTCGAAGGAATGAAAATCCGCAAAGATCGGGAACCCATATTGCATTCAGCAACTTTTCCAATGTTGTTGATTTTAGGGAAAAAAGACAGTGTTTTAAACTATGAAGACAATCTGAAACAAATTGAAAATACCAACGTAGAGGGAGTAACTTTCCACGACGGACATATGAGTCATATAGAAAATCGAGAAGAATTATCGAAGGTGTTGTTAGATTTTTTAAAAAGAGTTTAAATCATACCTAATTTCAAATATCCTTTTTCCACCAATTCATTTTTGTCGCTCAAATGGTGCAGTTTTCCTTCTTTCATTAATACTAGTTTTGTTGATACTTTTATCACATTTTCATAATTATGATCTGTGATAATAATCCCTTTTATATTCGACATTACGGTGATTAATCCATTAATTTTTTCAATTATTATGGGCGATAATCCATTATAAGGTTCATCCAATAAGACAAATTTTGATGGATTATTGAGGATTAATTTAATTTCTAAATACCGTAATTCTCCACCTGATAAATGCTTTATTTTTTTATAAAGTATTGATTGAATCATTTCATCAGCATAAAATTCCTCAAGTTTATCTTTGGAGATAGACAATACTATTGCTTTTTTTACAGAAAATACATTTGGAATAAAATTCTCTTGAGGCAAATAACTAATTTGACTTAACAAATCACTAGTTTTTGATTTAACTTCTCCGTTTAAACGAACAAACTTAAAATCGGCGTTGACTATTCCGAAAATAATTTTTAGCAATGTCGATTTTCCAGAACCATTTCTTCCTAAAACCCCAATAATATCAGTGGTTTCACATTTTAAATACACATCGGAAAGTACGATTTTACCATCATATTGTTTTTGAACACTATCAACTTCTAAAATACTTTTAGTCATAAATTTTTCAATATTAAACTAATAACTAAAATCAGTACCCCCGAAAAAACACAATTCATTAAAAAACCATAGACAATTAACTGTAGTTTTGAAACTCCGTTATTGCAATAAAAAAGGTATTCATTTTTACAATTCACTTCTTTTATTAAAACGCTTATGAAATAACCAAAAACAACAAGCACAAGTTTAAAGGTTTCAAATCCTCCAAAAACCCCTGCCAAAACACTTGTTGACAAGGTTATTGTCAAAGTACTTTTATAAAATTCGAATATGTTGGCTAGTTTTCTAATCGTAAATTCCATTTATTTAATTTTCTCCTCAAAAGGTTTTTCTTTGTCCAAAATTTCATTCAACAACAAAACCATTTGTTCCAAATAACTATTTAAAATTGCCGAATTAATTTCGGTAGTTTCTTCTTTTCCTTCTTTAAAATTAAAAGGCAAAAATCCCGATTTTAAATTTTTGAAAGAGATAATTCCGGCTTCAATCGGTTTTCCGTTTGCTTCCTTTTCATACATAAAAGCATACGCCAAAACCTGAATGATTTTATCGTTTTTGATTTCATCTGTTAAGCCTTTCCAGGATTTCAGGGTCACATTTGTCTTTTCAACTTTACCCGTTTTATAATCTATGATTCGAATAACTCCGTTGCGTTCTTCAATTCTGTCCACCTTTCCAGCAATTTTTATTGGAAACGGCAAACTAGGGTGCTGCAAAATTCTTTCGCAAGGTTTTTCTAAATGCAGTATTTTAATCGCATCGCCATTTTTTATACTTTCCAACTCTACTTTTAAAAAATTTGAAACATTGCGTTTGGCGACTTCAAAAGCCAACAGATTTCTTCCTTTTTTAATTTCGCCTTCCTTATAAACCAATTTGAATTGTTTTAAAACTTCAGCATCCAACAATTTGAAGCAACCTAAAATGTCATTTTCAGACAAAAACTTCCCAATAAATGGTGTATATAAAGCTTCTAAAGTTTCGTGAATAATCGTTCCTAAAGTATTCAAAGCAATATTTTCCTCAACTTCCTCAACTTCGCTAATGCGCAAAATCTTTTGGAAATAAAAATCAATCGGATTTCGAATATAACTTGTCAAAGCCGATGGAGAAAATCCTTTTTCGGCAATTTCTTTCAAACGAATCATTACCGATTCCGACTTTGGAACTACAATCGGTTGATAGGCTGTTTCGGGCAAAACCGCATTATAAATTTCTTGAGTTAGTGTGTGCTTTGGTTGTTTCTCCACTTCTAATTGGGTGATGAATCGGCTTTTTTCGCCAGCATCTAAACCTTCGCTTTCGGTGTTGTAAATCAAGTAAATATTCTTGGCGCGTTGCAATAAATGGTAAAAATGATACGTATAAATCGCATCTTTTTCTTTGAAAGTGGGCAAGCCTAATTCCCGTTTCACATCATACGGAATAAAAGAATTCATTGATTTCCCCGCCGGAAATTTCCCTTCATTCATCGAAGTGACAATCACGGTTTCGAAATCCAAAACACGACTTTCTAAAACGCCCATTATTTGCAATCCGTTTAATGGTTCGCCTTCAAAAGACACTTCGGCTAAATCAATTACTTGTTTGTAAATAGCGTACAAAGTTTCGATTTTATCAATATGCGAATGTTGCGAATAGTAATTAATCAGTTTGTTAATGGTCTTAAAAATAGCATAAACAAAGGCTTTGGTGATTTTTTCATCTTCATTGTCGTTACTCAAGTTCGATTTGATGGTTTGCAACAAAATGGAAATCGTTTCTAAAACCACGATCGAACCACTTTCCCATTTTTGGAATAACAAAAGAAACAAATCACTCGGATTTGGATTCAAATCCATCAATTTATGATGGGTGATAAATGTGTAATTATTTTGATTAATGAAACCGACTAACGCATTGGTTTTTGCATAAGGTTCGACCAAAGGATGCGTCAAAATATCCAAAACATCTTTGTAATACAAGACATAACTTTTGGCATTCCGAGACAGAGCATTGGTGTGCATTTTGAACAATTTTGCAATCAAAATCTGCGCTGGATTATTCTTGCTCGAATAACCCATCGTAATATTTAAAGCCCTAACCGTGGAAGGTAAAGAATATAAAAGTGGCACAAGCATATTTTCCTCTCCAAGGACGACAGCAACTTTGTCGAGTGTTGTCTTCGGATTAGTATTGATGATATTTTCTATAATACTTCCGGCAATTTTAGCCTGACCAATCATTTTTGGGGTACCAATAACCTGAATATTTTTCGACTGTGAAAAATCATCTAAAATCCATTCAAAAGGATTGGATTTATAATGTTTCCAACTCGATTTGAAACGTCTTACAAACAATCCCGCATCGTGATAAGGATCGTTTAAAAAAGCTTGATCAACATCCCAATAAATTTTGGCTTGATCAGTAGCTATTAAATGTTGAATTATTAGTTCTTCTGCAGCATTCAAAGCATTGAAACCTGCAAAAATATATTGTTTCTCCTTTATGGAATCAGAAAAATGATTGAGGTTGTTTACTGCTTCTCGATAAATTAATCCTTGATAGCCAATTCCTCTATTTAATAAGTGATTGTAAAGTGATTGGTAGTAATTGGGCAGTAATTTCCAGAAATCAATGTATTTCTCTAGCAATGGCGTTTTGTTCTCGACTTCAATTCCCCATTTTTTGATGTCTTCAATATCTTTGAGATAAGAAAGCACGTGATTTGGTTCTAGTAAATAGCGATCAATTTCGTTGAAATCTTGTAGTAATGTTTTGGCCCAATTGGCAAATAGCTCAAAGGGTTGTTGATTCGCCTTTTCGGTAATAGACAAATAAACTTCGTAGAATTCAAACAATAATTCAATTGGGTCTATAGCACGAACACTTGCAATATCTTGAATAAAATCCTCAATACTAATAATCTGTGGAGAAAAAATATTGATCGAAACTTGGTTTTTTAATGCTTCAATCAGGAATATTTTGGCGCGCTTGTTTGGTAAAACGACAATTGTGTTAGAAAGTTTTTCTGAATAGTTTTCAATTAAAACTTGTGCAATTTTATCTAAAAAAGAAATATTTGTCATTCTATAAATATGAAGTGATTTAAACTTTTTCTATTTGCTAAAAAATTTGTCTTTTGCACTGACTTTTAAATTTTTTTTGTCCATTAGCCCAGCTATACAATCTAAAAAAAGACTTCAATGGGCTACAAAATCCTAAATTTTTCGCAAAAATGCAGAAAGTTTAAATCACTTTTATAAAAAAGCTGTTCAACTGAACTAACCAACTAGAACTTATAGCCCAGTGAAAGCTGAAAAACACCGTTTTTACTCGTTACTTCATCTGCTTCACTAACATTGGTTAATCCTAAACTATATCGGGTTTGAACAACAATTTTATCCAAAATATCATAGCCAACACCAAAATTCACCGAAGTGTCTAAACCTTTTGTAGCGTCTTTGATGTCTTCGGTTGTACTCACATTAGTCAATTTGTTTTGAACTTCATTTTTTGCAGAAACTAAAAATCCTACTTGAGGTCCAGCTTCAAGAAATAAACCTCCTACGCTTAAAACATAATATTTTAGCATTACTGGAACCACAACATAATCCATTTTCTGGGTTGATTCTAGCACTGAACTGACGTCTTTTCCTTCAAATTTTGCTCCTTGCGCAGAGAAAAGAAGTTCGGGTTGCACTGCAATTTTCCCCAATGCTTTAAACTCTACAAAAGCACCGGCATGAAAACCAGTAGAAGATGACATTATTTTATCGGCATCTGCGGTTAACGTAGACAAGTTTAATCCTGCTTTGATTCCAAAATTGATTTTTTGCGCATAACTACTAAGAAATGCAAAAAAAGTAAGTATTACAAGTGTTTTTTTCATGATTTTGTTGTGTTTATAAGATAAAAATAGTTGATTAAATTATTGAAAAAGAAAACTGATTCATAATGAAATACCTAAACTTCTAGGTAAAATTATACTTTCGATTGTGAAATATCATGCATGAAATGAAAAGATTGGTAACCAATTCATTTCATTTGACTTTTATTGATTCAAACTGATTAAGGTCTGTAGCCTAATTGGCCCTCTAGAAAAAAAACAATAACCTCATTTAAAGATAAATACTTTTAAAAAAACATCCAAAAAAATATCGTAATACTTTAAAAATTAGAGTAAAACCTTTTTATTTTCGATTTAGTTTAGATAGCAATCTTAAAAACTCAATATACAACCACACTAAAGTGATTATTAAACCCATTGCAGCGAACCATTCCATAAATTTTGGCATTTTTTGTTCAACTCCTTTTTCCATTCGGTCAAAGTCTAAAAACAAATTCAATGCAGCAACGACAATTACAAAAACGCTTATACCTATGCTCATCATCGAATTGCCGTAATGCACAGGGACAAAGCTAGTAAACATTGAAACCAACCACGAAATCAAATAATAGGTAGCGATGGCGAGCGTTGCAGCTACAACAACCGATTTGAATTGTTCGGTTACTTTTACAATTTTAAATTTATACAATCCCAAACAAACCGCAAAAGTGACGAAAGTAGCACCTACGGCTTGAATTACAATTCCTGGATATTTGGCTTCAAAAATAGCTGAAACTCCACCAATAAACAATCCTTCAAACATGGCGTAGCCAGGAGCTAAAACTGGCGAATATTGCGGTTTAAATGCGGCAATCACAACTAAAATTAATCCTACGATTGCGCCACCAATAGTTGGTAACATAGGGTTCATCCCGTTAAAAGCCATCCACCAAACTACTATTGCTGATGCGGTAAGCAATAAAAACAAGATTACTGTTTTGTTAATGGTTCCAGCCAAAGTCATATCTTGATTGAAATCAATAAGTGTAGCGTTATGCACTTTGTTGTCAGCAGAAGCTGATGTCGCGGAAAATGATTTGTTGTTTAAAAACGGATTTTTCGATTCGAATGCCATACTATTTTGGTTTAATTTTCATCAAAGATAACTTAAAAAATAAATTCAATCAAAAAAATAATCCGCCTTCTTTATTGCTAAAAAAGGCGGATTTATTTGGTCGTGAATTTTTTGAACTATAAAATTTCAGAAACTCTTAAAGTGTTCACCATTCCTTTATCTTTTAATGGCATTGCCGCTAAATTAATCAGATATTCGCCTTTGGCTACATATCCTTTTTCTCTTGCTATTTCGTTTACATCAGTAATAGTATCATCTGTACTTTTCATTTTGTCATAAAAAAAAGATTTTACACCCCACAATAAATTGAGTTGCGTAAGGATTCTTCTATTTGAAGTAAACACAAGAATATGAGCAGAAGGTCTCCAAGCTGAAATTTGGAAAGCAGTATAACCACTATTTGTCAGCGTACAAATGGCTTTTGCTTCGATAACATTAGCGGTAAGCGCTGCGTGATGACAGATGGTTTTCGTAATAAAACGATTTGTTCTTACTTGTGGCGTATTTTGTGGTACTTTGATAAGCGGAGAATCTTCTACTGCTTCAATAATTTGAGTCATTTTTTCAATTACCTGAACAGGATAAAGACCTGTTGCTGTTTCTCCTGATAGCATAACTGCATCAGCTCCATCCATAACGGAGTTAGCTACATCATTCACTTCGGCACGCGTTGGTGTCAAGCTGCTAATCATAGTTTCCATCATTTGGGTGGCTACAATTACTGGAATACGAGCGGTTTTGGCTCTAAGAATTAATTGTTTTTGTACTAAAGGTACTTCTTGTGCAGGAAGTTCAACTCCTAAGTCACCACGAGCTACCATCAAGGCATCACAATAAGCGACGATTTTATCGATATTCACAAGCGCTTCAGGCATTTCTATTTTAGCAACAATTGGAATTTTTTCGTCAGAATGTTTTGCAATTAATTCTTGCAAATCCTGAAGATCTCGAGGTGTTTTTACAAATGAAAGCGCAATCCAATCTACTTTTTGTTCAATAGCAAAAATCGCATCGGCTATATCTTTTTCAGTTAAAGCTGGAAGTGATATTTTTGTGTTTGGAAGATTTACCCCTTTTTTAGATTTCAGTTCTCCGCCTTGAATTACTTTAGCGACAACTTCAGTTTTTTTGTCGGTTTCAATAATTTCAAAAATAAGTTTACCATCATCAAGCAAAATACGTTCCCCAGGATTCACATCATTTGGAAAGTTTTTATACTTCATGAATACTTTTTTAGCTGTTCCAATGACTTCTTCAGCTGTTGTAAACGTAATTAAATCGCCATCATTGACAACCACACCTTCTTCCATAATTCCTACGCGAAGCTTTGGACCTTGTAAATCTCCCAAAATTGCTGTGGTGTAGCCAAACTCTTCGTTAAGTCCTCTAATCATTGCAATCCTTTCCTTTACATCATTGTAATCAGCATGCGAAAAATTGATTCTAAACACGTTTACACCTGCGTCAATCATATCCTTTATGATTTCTCTTGTACTACAGGCAGGTCCAAGAGTGGCTACAATTTTTGTTTTTTTGTTTGTTGACATTGATATTAAAAAATTAAATTATTTTTTGATTTTATTTTAAGTGTATCTACTGAATAAGCTGTAGATATGTTTTCAATTGTATTTAAAAGAAGTTGAATTTGTTTACTATCCATTACTTCGTCCGTGTTATCTATTTTTAAAAAATAATCTACTTTTTTAAACTCAGGAAGTAAAAACACTTTTGTTGACACTTCCATATTCAAATCTGAAAATAGATTTTGATTATTATCCTTTTTGTTTTGAATTACTTCATTTTTGTTTTGAATCAAATTCCAAGAAATCTCCTTTTCCTTATCATAATAATAAAATCTTGAGAATTTTGTCTCTCCTTCTTTGATATTGATATGAATTTCGTTCTTGTTACTACTTAAATTTATAGGCAGTTTTTGATTAATAAAATAGGCTAATCTATAATCTTCTAATGACGTATGAATAGCAACTAGTTGATAATTAATTTCATCAAAATCGTCAAAATCTAATTTATGAACAGCCATTTTATTCAAAAAATAAGGTGTAAATATAGCATTTCTATTGCAGCATTGTCTTTAAAAAAAGCAAGTATTTTGTAATTCAAAAGCGAAAACGTTATAAATTAAAGAAATTTCGGCTATTTGGCATCAATTTTTTTTTGAAACGCAAAATAAGCTCTTTGCGAAGCTTTTTCCTCTGCTTTCTTTTTTGAAGTGGCTCTAGCTTTTGCAATAACTTTAGCATCTATACTTAATTTTACACCAAAAAAACGTTGTCCATCAATTCCGTTATCGTCAAAAATATCATAATGAAATTGTTTTTTTTCTTTCTGACACCATTCAATCAACAAGCTTTTATAACTAATTACTTTGCCTTCTAATCTTGCAATATCGACATAAGGAGTAACCACACTTTTTTGAATAAACTTTTCGCAATATTCATATCCTCGATCCAAATAAATGGCGCCAACCAAAGATTCAAAAATATTACCGTGAATATTTTCTCCAAAATGGTGCACAGGAACTTTACTATCTATAAAGCGAACAAGATTTAAGTCTTTCCCAAGTTCGTTTAAGTGTTCTCTACTCACAATTTTGGAACGCATTTTTGTTAAATAACCTTCGTCGCCAGCAGGTACTTTATTGAATAAATGAGCGGCAATTACGGAACTTAACATGGCGTCTCCAAGAAATTCTAATCGTTCGTAACTAAAAGCATTTCCTGCTTCATCTTGTTTATTAGAGGAACGATGCGTGAATGCTTTTTTAAAATACTCAAGATTAATGGGTACAAATCCTAGAATTTCGCTTATAGAATCAAAAAAAATCCCGTCTTCAGGAGAACGGGATTTGGAAAATATTTTTCTAATAAGTTTCATTCTAAGAATTAGATGTCTAATTTTTTTACTAAAACGCAAGCATTGTGACCTCCAAAACCAAAAGTATTGCTCATCAAGACTTTTACATCCCTTTTTTGGGCTACATTAAAAGTAAAGTTCAATTTAGAATCAATGCTTTCGTCGTCGGTAAAGTGATTTATGGTAGGAGGAACAATCCCGTGTTTTATGGAAAGAATCGAAGAAATCGTCTCTATTACACCAGCTGCTCCAAGTAGATGACCTGTCATTGATTTTGTAGAATTCAAATTCATGGTGTAAGCGTGTTCTCCAAAAACGTGCAAAATAGCTTTAGATTCGGCTATATCTCCAAGTGGGGTAGATGTTCCGTGCATATTTACACCGTCAACATCTGTAGGAGTTAGACCCGCATCTCTCAAACAATTTAACATTACATTTTTTGCTCCTAATCCTTCAGGATGTGGAGCTGTAATATGATAAGCATCGGCAGACATTCCACCTCCGCCAATTTCGCAATATATTTTTGCGCCACGAGCTATGGCGTGTTCGTATTCTTCAAGAATTAAAGTTCCTGCTCCTTCTCCAAGCACAAAACCATCACGGTCTTTGTCCATCGGTCTCGAAGCTGTTTTTGGATCATCATTTCTGGTTGACAAAGCGTGCATTGCATTAAATCCACCCATTCCTGCAATAGTTACCGCTGCTTCTGAACCACCCGTTATCATTGCATCAGCATGGCCTAATCGAATGTAATTGAATGCGTCAATAATGGCATTGGTAGAGGAAGCACAAGCCGAAACGGTTGTGAAATTCGGACCTCTGAATCCGTATTTTATAGAAATATGACCGCCAGCGATATCGGCAATCATTTTTGGTATGAAGAAAGGATTGAATCGAGGAGTTCCGTCTCCTTTAGAAAAATCAAGCATTTCATTTTGAAAAGTTTCCAATCCACCAATTCCTGAACCCCAGATAACACCTACTCTGTCTTTGTCTAATTTTTCAAGATCGAAACCAGCATCTTTTACAGCTTCTTCAGCAGTAACGATAGCATATTGTGCATATCGATCCATCTTTCGAGCTTCTTTTCGGTCTATAAAATCTTCAACATTGAAGTTTTTTACTTCGCAAGCAAAATGAGTTTTATGCTTTGAAGCATCAAAATGAGTTATCGTTGCGGCTCCACTAACACCGTTGATAAGACCGTTCCAATATTCTTGTATATTATTTCCTATAGGAGTTAGCGCGCCTAGGCCAGTAACTACAACTCTTTTCAATACCATAACTTACGGTTTTTATCTATTTTCAACAAATAAAACCCACGCTTTCTTATCTGTAATATTAGTACAAAAGAGACATGGGTAGTTCTATTTTAAATATTGTTTTGATTGAAATTCAATCGAAATTCGGTTTTAAAATAATAACACCCAATTTCTAGAAATTCCAAGGTTCAAAAAACAAATCCCAATTTTTGGAATTTGGAATTTTAAAATTTGGAATTTTAAAATCGGGTGTTTTTTATTATTTCTTAGCTTCTTCGATATAAGAAATCGCTTGACCTACGGTAGCAATGTTTTCAGCTTGGTCGTCTGGAATTTGAATATCAAATTCTTTTTCGAATTCCATGATAAGTTCTACTGTGTCTAATGAATCAGCTCCTAAATCATTAGTGAAGCTAGCTTCTGTTACAACTTCGTTTTCGTCAACGCCTAATTTGTCTACGATAATCGCTTTTACTCTTGATGCAATGTCTGACATAATCTTTAATTTTAAAATTTAATTTGTTGGCAAAAATAAAAAACTTTATTTTAAAACAACTATTTAGTTAATAAATGTGACAGCTAATTTATAAAATAAATTTCACAAACACTTCATAATGTTATTTATTATCACTTTTTATTCTTTTTTTTGTATCCTTGAAATCATTTTATTTATGAAGAAAATAGTAATTTTCGCTTCCGGATCGGGTACTAATGCTGAAAACATTATAAAATACTTTAAAAATACAACTACAGCAAGTGTCGTTTCTGTGTTTACCAATAACCCAAATGCAAAAGTGATTGAAAGGGCCAAGAACTTTCAAATTCCTACTGAAATTTTCTCTAAAGAAGAATTATATTCAGGTAATGTCTTACAAAAACTAAATGCAATTCAGCCGGATTTGATAGTTCTCGCCGGATTTTTACTAAAATTCCCTGAATCAATCGTCGAATCCTACGCCAATTCTATAATAAATATCCATCCTGCCCTCTTACCAAAATATGGCGGAAAAGGCATGTATGGAATGAACGTACATAAATCTGTTGTCGAAAACAAAGAAAAAGAAACGGGAATTTCTATTCATTACGTCAATGAAAATTATGACGAAGGAAACATTATTTTTCAAAAAAAGGTGACAGTATTAATTACCGACACACCAGAAGTCGTGGCTGAAAAAATCCACGAATTGGAACA
>CAMBHH010000073.1 GCA_945866505.1 Flavobacterium psychrophilum | reverse complement strand
ACCACAATAAAAAGTGGAACAACTGCCTTTAAGCACACTATAGTTATTAAAAACGCGACTTTAAAAAAGGGTAATAGCAGTTTCAAATTAGGTGATATTTACACTTATGGAGAGTTGATCACGTTTTAATTTTGCTACAATTTAACTTAATTTAACCCCGATCACTTCGCCAATTAATTCACTCTTGTCGCAAAAAAACATTCTAATTAGGAAAGTCTTTTTTTTGAATTTGAGGTTTTATTTTTTGTTTACGACTCGAATTAATAGCATAAAATCAAATTATTTACTGGTTTGTTTTATAAAAACTTCGGTAGCTCCTTGACCGTATTTCTGATAATTACCATCTTGAAAAGCGATGTTTTCATAACGTCCTAGTAAAAAATCCAACTCTGATTTTAATATTCCTTCACCAACTCCGTGTATAAAAATAATCTTTGGAATTCTATTTTTTATAGCAAATTCAATATGTCTTTTTGCTGTTTCTGTCTGTAAAGTTAATATGTCATAATTAGACATTCCGCGTTTGTTGGGAACTAATTTTTCGATATGTAAATCAAATTCTGGAGCTGGAATTTCGCGTTTATCTTTCTTTTCTTTAACGAAACTTCTTGGTTTGGGAGTTTCTTTTTCTTTGGCAATATCAGCTACATTAATTCTTCTGATAGAATTCATTAAGTTACTGGAATAGTTTACTTTAATTAATTCGTTGACAAAATATGTCATCGAAAAACCATCGGTAGTTTCTATGGTAATCTCCTTGCCTTTTATTGCTACTACCACTCCATTTATATCATCGTCTAAAACTGAAACTTGATCTCCTTTATTGAACATTTTTCTTTTAATTTTTTGTTTATTACTTCGCGTTTTTGTGGATAAAATTCAAAAGCAAACCTCATTACTTTTGCTCTTATTAATATTAAAAAGTTTCCGTATTCAAATATAGTTTATAAAATAGTATCTTCTACAAAACTTGGTAACTCAAAGTTTAGAAGACGCCAGCCCTAAATTTTTAAAAAATTATAATCAATAGCATAAGGAAAAATGATGGTTAAGTTATTTAAAAATGAAAACGAAATAATTATATTTACACAATGAAGCGATCTAAACTATGAAAAAAAGAAAATTTCCTTCCGCACAAACTATTTTAATAGTGATAGCTGCTTTTGTTGCGTTATTAACTTGGGTCATTCCATCAGGGAAATATGATAGTTTAATTTATAATAAATCAGACAACACCTTCATAATTGACAGCAAGGGAAACAAGACTGCTGTTCCTGCAAATCAAAAATCGCTAGATCAACTGAACATTAAAATACCACTCGAAAATTTCACCAATGGAGCGATTTATAAACCCATTAGCATTCCTGACACGTATGAAAAAGTGCAAGCCAATCCGCAAGGTTTTTTAGAGTTTGTGCAATCTCCTATAAAAGGAATAATTGAAGCTGCCGATGTTATCTTTCTCGTTCTTTTCATTGGTGGATTAATCGGAATAATGAATCTTACGGGCGCTTTTGAGGCCGGAATTGTATGGATGTCCAGTGTTCTTAAAGGGAGAGAATATATTTTGATAATACTTACAACTTCATTAGTCGCTTTAGGCGGAACTACTTTTGGTTTTGCCGAAGAAACTTTAGCATTTATTCCGATTTTAATTCCTGTTTTTATCGCCGCTAAATATGATGCGATGGTCGGAATAGCTTGTGTTTTCTTGGGTTCATCAGTTGGTTCAATGTGTTCCACTACCAACCCATTTGCAGCTATCATCGCTTCGGATGCAGCTGGTATCAATTGGACAACAGGCCTTTATGGCAGAGTACTGATGTTTTGTGTTTGTATCACAATTTCCATTATTTATATTCTTCGTTATGCAAAACGAGTTGAAAATGACGCTACAAAATCTATTATTTTTGATCAAAAAGAAGAAATGAAAAAAATATTTGGTACTGTTTCAGAAACCAAGATTACAAAATTGAATCTTAAACTTAGAATAATATTGTTTCTGTTTTCGACTAGTTTTATCGTAATGGTTGTTGGTGTTTCTATGCTAGATTGGTGGTTTACAGAGATGGCTTCTGTGTTTTTAGTTGGCGCCTTACTAATAGGTTTTGTTGCCAAAATTAACGAAAGTGACTTTGTGAATGCATTTTCAAAAGGAGCTGGAGAATTATTGGGAGTTGCCTTCATTGTTGGCATTGCCAGAGGAATTTCCATCCTTATGAAAGATGGATGCATTAGTGATACCGTTCTTTATAATACGAGCGCTATTACCGAAGGGATGAACAAAGGAGTATTTGTAAACTCGCTATTTTTTATCTATAATGGTTTGTCATTTTTCATTCCTTCATCGTCAGGAATGGCTGTGTTATCAATGCCAATTATGTCTCCACTAGCTGATACAGTCGGCATTGGCAGAGAAATAATTGTGAATGCTTATTTATCTGGAATGGGAATATTTAACATAATCAATCCTACCGGATTAGTATTAGCAACATTGGGCATCGCAAAAATAGGATTTGACAAATGGCTAAAATTTGTTTGGCCCTTAGTACTTGTATTAGGATTAATTGCAATGTTTTTTTTATCTATTTCTGTTTATTGAAAACTATTGCAATGCAAAAATAGTTTCTTTTTAAAAATTAAATTGAAACGATATGAATCCAATTTCAAAAAAAAAATCTAGAACGAGAAAGTAATGTTCGTTAACATAAATTGACTTTATGTAATAGCTATTGTTTGCTTACTTTCTCATTTGTACCGAGAGGTACTAAACAGTTTTTCCGGTTTTTTTTATAATTTTTTCTTTTCTTTACTTCATCAAAAAAAGGTTTAAGAAAAATCCTTGATGGTACACCCGATAATAAATCCACTAATAATATAAATATGTTTTTGCACATTAAATTACGTTCTAGATTAGTAGTCATTTTGGTATTTACTGTAGCACTAGTATCAGCTCAATCCATTCTTCCTCCAGTGCGGGAATGGCATGGAAAAAGCGAATCATTAATCGCTAAATCCTCCAATCCTTGGATCACTCCGACCGAAAAATCAGATTTTGCAACTACACCAACTTATAACGAAACGATGAGTTGGTTAAAAAAGTTAGCCGATGATTCGCCAGTATTATCAATGATTTCAATTGGCAAAAGCCCTGAAGAAAGGGATATTTTTATGATTATTGCGTCAACAGAAAAAACGGTTACAGCAACGGCATTAAAGCAATCAACAAAACCGTTGCTACTCGTTCAAGCTGGAATTCATTCGGGGGAAATTGATGGCAAAGATGCTGGAATGATGTTGTTACGTGATATTGCTTTTGGCAATAAAAAGCAACTACTCGACAAAGTGAATTTTCTTTTCATTCCAATCCTGAATGTGGACGGACACGAACGCAGTTCTTCTTTTAACCGACCTAACCAAAGAGGTCCTCAGAATATGGGTTGGAGAACCAACTCACAGAATTTGAACCTCAACAGGGATTATGCAAAAATAGACACCAACGAAATAAGAGCTGTGATTAAGGTGATAAATGATTACGACCCGCTGCTTTATATGGACATTCACGTTACCGATGGTGTGGATTATCAATACGACATTACTTTCGGTGGATTGGAAAAACAAGGTAATTCGAAATCGAATTCCAATTGGTTAGCCACAAACTATAAAAGGTATGCTGACAAAGAATTAGAAGCAAACGGACACATTCCTGGGCAATTATTATTTGCAGTAAATGATAGAGATTTTTCGCAGGGTACAATGCTTACAATGGGAGAACCCCGATTTTCTGATGCTTATGGTGACGTGAGACATTTGGCCAGTATTCTTGTAGAAAACCATTCATTAAAACCATTCAAGCAAAGAGTTTTGGGAACGTATGTATTGTTAGAAAGTACTTTAAAATTATTGGCTACAGATGGAAAATCACTCAGAGAAAGTTCTGTAACCGATAAAGCCCGAAGAGAATCAAAAATTCCATTAAAATGGAAAATACCACAAATGAAAAATTCGGTATCTTTTGGAGAAGAATCAAGTTTGCTTAAAAAGGAAACAGCTGCAGTGGGGCCCGACAGTTTGAAACTGTTAGGCATTGAATCAAAAGTAGTAAAATCGACCGTAACCAATTCCGATTATGTGCAATGGACAGGCAAACCAATAACCCAAACCATCGCGAATTTTAAAGGAACTGAACCAACAGATTTTATCACTCGACCAAAAGGTTATTTTGTTCCAGCTTCTTGTGATGAAGTTATTAGCAGATTAAAATTGCATGGAATTCAAATGGAAATTCTAAAAGAATCAAAAGAAGTAACCGTTGAAATGTACCGAATTCAAGAGGCAAAATTCCAAAATGATAATGGCAAACCGCTTCCTTTCGAAGGTCATATGCAAGTAACAGGAACACCAATTCCAGAAACCAGAAAACAATTATTTGCTGCCGGTTCAGTTTATATTTCAACAGACCAGCCGTTGGGCGATCTGGCGATGATTTTATTAGAACCAAAATCACCGGATTCTTTTATAAGTTGGGGGTTTTTCAACCAAATCTTTCAACGAACTGAATACATAGAAGCCTACGTTATGGAACCCACAATGATAAAAATGCTAGAAGAATCACCTGAATTGCAAAAGGAATTTAATTATAAGAAAGCTGCGGATCCTGTTTTTGCAAATGACCCAAATGCTATTTATACTTGGTTTTACAGCAAAACAAAATATTATGATGAACGTTATTTATTATATCCCGTTGGGCGAAATTTACAAATAAAACCATTAATTACAAACAGATAACCTATGAATACTGATTCTACTATTGAAATTCGCGAAGCCAAACTTCCCAATGATATTGATTGCATCAAACTATTATGGACCGATTATCTGACTTGGGGAAACAACAAAATGCAATTGCTTTATGGCGTGCATCCGCATAATCCAGAAGAAGCAATTAAAGATGACATTAAAAACATAGACAAATTTCTACCACCCAATGGACGTTTAATATTGGCTTTCATTGATAATAAAGCTTGCGGAATAGGCTGTCTCAAAAGCATTAATAACGAAATTGGTGAAATCAAACGAATGTATGTTGATCCTTCTTTCAGAAAGATTGGCGCTGGAAGAGCCATTCTTCAAGGATTATTAAACGCTGCAAAAGAGTCAGGTTACAAGAAAGTGCGACTGGATAGCCCAAAATTTATGGAGGCTGCTCATTCACTTTATCGAAGCTTTGGTTTTACAGCCATTTCAGTATATCCCGAAGTCGAAATTCCCGAGGAATTTAGAAAGTATTTATTATTTATGGAAATTGATTTGTTGTAATATTTTTGCAAAAAAATTCAATAATCAAAATCATTTTTGTCCAATAAAATCTGAATATTGTCCCTACGTGTCAAATTTGTAATTTATAACTATCTTGCTACCAATAATTAACCCTAAAGCTAAGTTCTCTAGAAGTTAAATTTCGGAACAATTAAAATCAAATT
This sequence comes from Flavobacterium psychrophilum, assembly GCA_945866505.1. Classification (GTDB taxonomy): domain Bacteria; phylum Bacteroidota; class Bacteroidia; order Flavobacteriales; family Flavobacteriaceae; genus Flavobacterium; species Flavobacterium psychrophilum_H. The sequence goes on along the minus strand of CAMBHH010000073.1, from coordinate 10,411 downwards.
GTAAAATAATGAAAACAAAAAAAACAATCCTCCTATTTATCACATTGATAAATCTATTTTCTTTTCCTCTTTTGGCACAAAAGAAATTTGAATTAGCTGACTATGCTAAATTTGTAAACATCTCCGACCCACAAATTTCGCCTAATGGAAAAAGCATCGTCATTGTGGTTTCAAGACCCGATTACGTTAACAATCGCTACAATGCTGAATTAGTTTTGGTTGATGTTGCTTCGAGCAAAAAGAGCGTACTCACCAGTGAAAGGATTAGTGTTTCTAGTCCACGTTGGTCTCCTAATGGTGAGCAGTTGGCTTTTATTTCCAAAGCTGGATTGGCTAAAGACGCTTCCAATCAAATCTTTGTTCTATCGATGCAAGGTGGTGAAGCAAAGCAAATAACCAAAGCTCCAAAAGGCGTGCAACATTTTGCGTGGAGTCCAAACTCGATAGATATTGCTTATGCAACTTCGAATGAACCAAAAAACAAAGCCGAAATCGAAAAAGGTTTTACCGCATTTGAAATAACCAACAACGATATGTTTGTGGGCAGCCAACCCCAACCAGCACATATTTGGTTAGCCAACTCAACTACAGCCGAAAATAAAAGACTCACAGATGGCGATTGGAGTTTACCACTGGTCATTCCACCAAGTGCACCATCTTCGCCATTTTCGTGGTCGCCCGATGGGAAAACGCTTTTGTTTGTTAAAGCACCAACTTCCTATTCTGGTGATGGTTTTCAAAGAACTATACAAATATTGAACGTTACTGATGGAATCTACAAACCATTAACTACAAGAACAAAATTGGAAGGCTATCCTAATTTTTCTCCCGATGGAAGTACGGTTTCCTATTGGTATAAAAAAGAAGGCATCACTGAAAGTATCAATGAACTATGGATTACCAATGCAAATGGTGGTGAAGGCAAAGCTATTTCTGAAAAATTAAACAGAGATTTGTATCTTTCTGCTTGGATGCCCGACAATAAAAGCTTTTTAGTTGGTGGTCATAACGACAATAAAACATCCATGTGGACTATGAATTTAGAGGGCAAAACAATGCCAATCAATATAGGAAACGTTTGCCCATCTTGGGGTTTTTGGTTGGATGCTACCGTTAGCAAAACGGGTGCTTTTGCTTTTACAGGTTCGGAACCTAATAAACCTGTCGAATTGTATTTTATGGCTTCAACCAGTTCAAAATTAGTTCAATTGACTGAATATAATTCTGAAATAAGCAAAATGACATTAGGCAAAACCGAAACTATCCGTTGGGAAAATGACGGCTTGAAACATTGTGGCATTGTAACTTATCCTGCCAACTACGAAAAAGGCAAAAAATATCCATTGGTTTTGGTGATTCACGGTGGTCCAAATGCAGCCTCGGTCGAAATATTTTCCAGATTTCCTCAAATATTGGCCAACGAAGGCTATTTCGTTTTTGAGCCCAATTATAGAGGAAGTGATAATTTGGGTGCCGAATATAAATTAGCTATAATGCAAGATGCAGGTGCCGGTCCAGGACGTGATGTGATGGCAGGAGTAGAAAAACTAAAAGCTACAGGAATGATTGACAACAATAACATTGGAGTTAGCGGTTGGTCGTATGGTGGTTTTATGACAGTTTGGTTAGCGGGGCATTATGGTGGTTGGAAAGCAGCAGTTGCCGGAGCAGCAGTTACGGATTGGGTAGACCAGTATAATTTTAGTGATTTTAATAAAGGTTGGGCAGGAAGGTTTGGTGGTTCGCCGTATCAAGGTGATACCATGAAAAAATACCTAGACCAATCCCCTATTACCGAAGCCAAAAACATAAAAGCCCCCACGCTTATTTTAGCCAATACCGGAGACCCAAGAGTTCCCGTAACGCAATCCTATAAATTGTATCATACTCTAATAGATAACGGAACGGTTACCAAATTTATTGGCTGGCCAATTCCTGCTCACAATGCCACAGATCCAGTAACCCAAATGGAGACTCCTAAATATTGGTTGAATTGGCTGAATACCTATTTGAAGTAAAATTTAACGGAAAATGGTAATTGAATTTTTAGTAAAAAAAAACATCTTTAACCTCTATTAAAAAAATAATGAGAATATTAAAACTGCTCATCATTTTACTTTCTACTTCAACAGTAGTAAAGGCGCAACAGAATACCACCAAAGAACAGCAAATTGCACAGCAAACTGTAATAAATATGTTTGAAGCCTTATCTATGAGAGATTCTGTAAGCTTGAAAACCTACTGCGCAACAACTATTACATTCTACGAATATGGGGAGATTTGGAATTTGGACACCTTGATTAGCAAAGCAATCACACAAAACACGGCTACTGATTTTAAGCGGACTAATACTTTTGAATTTATCAATACCATAACAGATAAAACTACTGCTTGGCTCACATACAGGCTAAGTTCTATAATAACAAAGGATGGTCAAGAAGTCACAAAAGAGTGGTTGGAAACAGTCATTCTATCCAAACAAAAAAAACAATGGAAAGTAAAACACTTGCATTCTACATTAATTAAAAAAACGTAAAATTATTATCATGAATAAAAAAATCCTCCTATATATCATATTGATAAATTTATTTTCTTTTCCTCTTTTGGCTCAAATGAAAAGTGACAGCAAAGCCAATGATGCCTTAAAAAATGAAACTGCACAATCCATACAAGCAGGTTATGATGCCTATAAATCAATCGCATTAAACATTTGGGATTATGCAGAATTGGGATATAAGGAAAATAAAAGTTCTACACTATTACAAAACACGCTAAAAGACAATGGCTTTAGTGTTGAATCGGGTGTAGCTGGAATGCCTACAGCCTTCGTTGCCACTTATGGTAGTGGTTCGCCAGTTATTGGAATTTTGGCAGAGTACGATGCATTACCGGGAATATCGCAAGACAATTCACCAACTAAAACACCTATCGCAAATAAATCGAGTGGTCACGCTTGTGGACATCATTTATTTGGTACAGGATCAGCAGCTGCTGGTATTGCTATCAAAAAACTATTAGAAACGGGCAAAATAAAAGGAACTATAAAAGTGTTTGGTTGCCCTGCCGAAGAAGGTGGAAGCGGAAAAGTATATATGGTAAGGGAAGGGTTGTTTAACGATGTAGATATTGCGATTCATTGGCACCCAAGCAATGAAAACACTACAACTTATACAAGTGCATTAGCTAATAAGTCAGCCAAGTTTAGGTTTTATGGCATTGCATCACACGCTGCTGGTTCGCCAGAGCAGGGTCGTTCTGCGCTAGATGCGGTCGAAGCAATGAATAATATGGTTAATATGATGAGAGAACATATACCACAAGAAACTCGCATTCATTATGTGATTACCAATGGTGGAAAAGCTCCAAATGTAGTTCCTGAATTTGCAGAGGTATATTATTATGTTCGACACCCAGATAAAGAAACGGCAGTTTCTATTTTTGACAGAATTGCAAAAGCTGCGGAAGGTGCGGCCCTTGGTACAGAAACTAAAATGGATTTCGAAATCATTGGCGGCACTCACGACTTGCTTATCAATAAAACTCTCGCAACTAGTATGCAAGGCAATTTACAAAAAGTGGGGGGAGTAATTTATACCAATCAAGAAAAAGAGTATGCAAAAAAAATTCAAGCTAGTTTTTTAATTAAAGCTGCTTCAATTGATTTAGCTGCAATTGTGAAACCTATGTATATAGAAAAAAGTCTTGGTTCGACAGATGTAGGCGATGTAAGTTATGTAGTTCCTACTGTAGGCTTGGGAACAGCCACTTGGGTAACAGGTACTGGGGCTCATAGTTGGCAAGCCGTTGCTTGTGGTGGCACAGACATAGGAATAAAAGGAATGATTGTCGCCGCAAAAACGATGGTATTTACAGCTATTGATTTGTTTACCAACCCCGAATTAATTAAAGAGGCAAAAGAAGAATTTATTCAAACTAAAGGGAACTATCAATATAAAGCACTACTTGGTGATAGGAAACCAGCCTTGAATTATAGAGATTAAGATTCTTTCAAAAAAAATAAAAGGTCATATCTCTCCATTTCAAATACAAACAAAAACAAATTCTAAATGAAAACAACCAAAATATTCCTCCTATTGATCACATTGATAAATGTATTTTCTTTCCAACTATTAGCGCAAAAAAGCAATTACAGCGAACTCATTACTAAAAAAGCAAATCAAATAGAACAAAAAGTAATTGCTTGGCGGCATGATTTTCATCAAAATCCAGAATTGGGTAACCGAGAAACAAGAACTGCTGCGATTGTTGCCAAACATCTGCAATCGCTTGGCTTTGAAGTAAAAACTAATGTGGCTTTTACGGGCGTTGTTGGTATTTTGAAAGGTGATAAACCCGGACCAGTTATCGCCTTGCGAGCCGATATGGATGCATTGCCTGTAGAAGAAGTAAATGATTTGCCTTATGCATCAAAAGTAAAAACAATATACAACGGAAAAGAAACCAGTGTCATGCACGCTTGCGGACACGACGGACACACTGCAATATTAATGGGTGTTGCAGAAGTTTTAGCTGGTATGAAAAAAGAATTACGGGGAACTGTAAAATTCATCTTTCAACCAGCGGAAGAAGGTGCACCAAAAGGAGAAGAAGGCGGAGCTCAATTAATGATAAAAGAGGGTGTCATGGAAAACCCAAAAGTCGATGTCATTTTCGGATTACACTTAAATTCGCAACTCGAAACCAACAAACTTTCTTATCGTCCAGCAGGAACATTTGCTGGTATTGAAGATTTTAAAATTACCGTAAAAGGCAAACCAAGTCATGGTTCTCAACCTTGGAATTCTGTTGATCCAATTGTAGTTGCAGCTCAAATTATTACTAGCCTTCAGACTATTGTAAGTAGAAATGTAAAACTTACAGATAACGCTGCTGTAGTCACTGTTGGAGCTATTAATGGCGGTAACCGCTCTAATATTATTCCGAAAGAAGTAGAAATGATTGGCGATATCAGAACATTTACGGATGAAGATGAAACGCTAATAATGAACCGTATTAAACAAATAGCCGAAAAAACTGCCGAAGCTGCAGGAGCAACCGCAATTGTAGAAATCCCTTACCAAACGCATTACCCAGTTACTTTTAACAATATTGAATTGACAAATGCGATGTTGCCTTCTTTACAAAAATCGGCTGGAGTTGAAAACGTTCTTTTTGTTCCAGCTATTACCGGCGCAGAAGATTTTTCGTTTTTTGCTCAAAAAGTACCTGGATTGTACTTTCGTTTGGGTGGAACGGCAAAAGGAAAAGACATAAAAACAGTTGGTCCTCATCATACCCCCGAATTTATCATTGAGGATGAGTCTTTCAAATTAGGAGTAATTACACTTAGCAATTTGGTTTTTGATTATGGAGAAATGCATAAAAAATAAAATCGAAAAATATCTTTTAATCGTTAGCCTACTAGAACGACAATTATTTAATTTCCGAAAAAGAATAGTTTACATCCATCAAATAGATCAAAGAAGCCATAGTTGCCGCTCCTAATTCTAATTCTCTTTTATTAATGGCATCAAACGTGTCGTTAGCCGCGTGATGGTAATCGAAATAGCGTTGCGAATCAGGTTTTAAACCTGCTTTTATAATCCCTTTAGAAGTTAATGGTCCAATATCGGAACCGCCATGACCTATCACGAAACTATGAATTAAATAGGGCTCGAATAGACTTTTCCAAGCTGCTATTTTTTTGAATCCAGCATCATCGGCCTCTATCGAAAATCCTCTTGGAGAAAATCCTCCCGAATCGCTTTCCATCGCAAAAATGTGATTTTCTTTATTGGCTTGAGCCAATTCTTCGTATTTTTTTCCACCTCGTCCACCGTTTTCTTCATTCATAAAAAGTACTACTCGAAGTGTATTTTTGGGTTTATAACCAATATTTTTGAAGATATTCATCACTTCCATACTTTGTACAACTCCAGCGCCATCATCGTGAGAACCATCGGCTAGATCCCAAGAATCAAGATGTCCGCCCACAACCATAATATTTTCAGGATGCTCGCTTCCTTTGATTTCGCCAATGACATTATAAGATATAACATCGTCCATGATTTGGCAAGATTGTTTCAAATAGAATTTCAAATTTGGATTGATTTTTAAGGTTTTACTCAATAATTCGGCAGCATTAGTACTAATAGCAGCAGCAGGAATATAATCTGATTTTGGACGATCTCCATAACTTTGTGCACCAGTATGCGGAAAATCATCTAATCTCAAATTCATCGAACGCACAATCGTTGCCAAAGCTCCAAACTTCGAAGCTTCTTTTGCGCCGGCAAATCGTTGGTCAACACAAGCTCCATAAGATTTGAATGTTTCAATATTTTCTGGATCCATTGGTCGGTTGAAAAATACAATTTTACCTTTTATTTTATTGCCCAAAGCTTCTAATTCCTTGATGCCGTTCACTTCGATTACCTCGGCGGTAATTCCGTTTTTTGGTGTGGCTACTGAACCTCCAAGGGCACAAACCGGAATGATTATTTTGGTCTTTTTGTCTACAAAATAGGCTGTTTCTTTTTCGCCGCGAACCCATTTCGGTACCATCATTTCTTGAAGATACACTCGGTCAAAACCCAAATTTTCCATTTGTGATTTGGTGTATTGTACCGCTTTTTCAGCATTGGCAGAACCAGATAATCGCGAACCTATCGAATTGGATAAATAATCCAGCCAAGAATAGCATTGAGAATTGGTTAAAGAGGATTTGTAGATTTGCTTGATGGTTAATTCCTCTTTGCTTTGCCCAAAAAGAAAAAAGCTGTTTAAAAAAAATAGTAGCGATACGGCTGATGTTTTCATAATTTTTATTGCTATTGGAAATCCAAATATATTAAAAAGAAATTGGGTAGAACTAAAAAAATACTCATACCCAATTAATAAAAATAAATGCGTTTTTATTCCGATTTTTTAATTTCGGTTCGGGGACCGATGCCGTTACTGTTGAAGGCTTCATTCTGGAAATAATAGGTATCTTCTCTATCCATTCCGGTGAAAAAATAATCATTTTTGCCATAAACCATGATGTTTCCGTATAATTTATCTGGAGATTTTCCAAAGTAGATTGTATAGCCATCGGCGGCATCGTTTTGTTCCCATTTCATCCAAGAACTGCGTCTTTCGCCAAATTTATTTTTTTCAGCACGAAGCACAACAAAATTCTCAACCGCTTTTGGTTTTTCGCCAGCTCCTTTCCCAAAAACCCGAAAACCACTTAAAGCAAATTTACCCGTTGGCATTTTCAGGTTGACCAATTTCAAAAAACGGGCTTTAATCGGGGTTTCCAATTCAATGTAATCGTGGGGAACATCATTGGTGTTGTATTTTCTTGAGAATATCCATTTAATTGTTCTGTTTTTTAATGTTTTATTTTTACCACAATAAATAATTAGTAACAGACCTATGAGGTTTTAAAAACCTCATAGGTCTCGTACTGTTACAAAAACTCTAATTAGTTGGCTCGAAGCTAATTGCTGTTCCTCCTCCGGGTGCCAAATTCAATTTGATTTTTGATTTAGAAGTGACTTCTATTGTACTTATTTTGTAAGCAATTGGATTGTTTTTCCAATCCGCATCTTTAGCATCTTCGTATACAATGGCTTTGTACTTTTTCCCTTTGGTAAGGAAGTCCAATTTAATTTCTGATTTTCTGGCGTTTTCATCTGTAATTGCACCTAAAAACCAAGTTTCCTTTCCTTTGGTTTTTCTGGCAATAGTTAGATAATCTCCTGGTTCTGCTTCTAAGTATTTACTTTCGTCCCAATCTACGGCAACGTCCTTGATGAACTGAAAAGCATCTGGATATCTTTCGTAATTTTCAGGTACATCAGCAGCCATTTGTAAAGGTGAATACATCGTTACATATAATGCTAATTGTTTTGCCAAAGTTGTGTGAACTTGTTCCGTTCTGGTCTTGTCGTAATAACTTCTTTTTATTTCAAAAATTCCTGGAGTATAATCCATTGGTCCGCCTAAAAGTCTTGTGAATGGCAAAATGGTTTCGTGCATAGGTGGATTTCCATCACTCCAACCGTTAAATTCATTACCACGGGCAGCTTCTGCAGCGATATAATTTGGGTATGTTCTACTGTAACCTGTTGGTCTTGAAGATTCGTGAGAATTAAGCATTAACTTGTAATCTGCAAATCGTCTCGCTACAAAGTTAAAATGATTGACCATTGTTTGTCCGTCATGAAATTCGCCACGTGGAATAATTTTACCAACATATCCCGATTTTGCTGCCGGGTAATTGTATTTTTTCATCAAATCCAATGCGCGATCTAAATTTCGTTCATAATTAGCAACGGAACCCGAAGTTTCATGATGCATAATCATTTTCACGTTTTTCTCTTTGGCGTAAGCTGTAATTGCCGGTAAATCAAAATCTGGATAAGGGGTTACAAAATCAAAAACTTCTTCTTTCCAGTTGCCAGACCAATCTTCCCAACCTACATTCCATCCTTCGACAAGTACACCATCGAAACCATTTTTGGCAGCAAAATCAATGTATCGCTTGGTGTTTTCAGTCGTTGCACCATGCTTTCCTGTAGGTATTGGATTTCCTGCAAAGTTTGTCGCATTTTGTGTGCCTGCATAGTCCCAAGTTGATTTTCCAATGTGCATTTCCCACCAGATTCCTACATATTTCATAGGCTTGATATAAGACACATCATCTAATTTACAAGGCTCATTTAGGTTCAAAATCATTTTAGAACTTCCTATTTCTCTGGCATGATCGCTAACCATAATGGTTCTCCAAGGAGATACGCATGGGGTTTGTAAATAGGCTTTATCACCAATGGCATTAGGAACTAAATGTGAAATTAATTTATTGTTTACTACATCTGCATCAAGGTGCATCACAGGGTAATTAACCACTGCAGCTTCAAAAATATTAAGATACAAACCTGATGGCGATTTCATCATCAATGGAGATTGCACCACGTATTTTCCTGGAATTGATTTTACACCGATCCCATTATTCATATTAAGTTTTGTATTGTCTATTTCGGAAAATTTTGTTTCGTTATACACATATTCATTACTATCAAAATCACCTGGAATCCAGAAAACTTTATTGTTTTCGGTTAAATTAAACTGGGAAACCTCATCAGAAACAATGAAATAATTCAAGGCTGCCTGTTTTGGAAAATCATATCGAAAAGCAACGCCTTCATCAAAAACTCGGAATATAATATTCATTTTTATTTGGGTTTCCTTTTGAAGGACAGAAATAATTAACTCATTATAATGGTTGAGAATGCTCGATTGCTCACCAAGAACTGGTTTCCAAGATTCATTGAAAGTGTTTGTTTTTGTATCTGCAATTTCAAAATGGGCGTCTAATGAAGGCTTGTCCTTTAATTTAATTCCTAAAGTGCTTTCGGAAATTACAGGTTTGTTGTTGTAATTAACAGAATAAGAAGGCTGACCTTCAGTAGTTAGTTCAAAATTTACGGAAATTTTGTTTGATGGAGATTTAATGTTTTGTGAATAAATTATATTCATTAAAAAAAATAGAGAAAGAGATAGGATTTTTTTCATTGCATTGGTTATTTTAATTTGTAAAAGATAAATATAACTACTTTTTTATAATTTTAATTCTATATGAGTCATTATTTGTTTTCAATTCCAGGATATACAAACCGGATGGTAATCCTTTTGGTAAATAAATAATTTCAGAAAAATTATTCATTTTGTTTTCTAAAATTTGTTTCCCAGAGAGGTCAAATATTTTAATTTTAGCATCCTTTATTTCTTTAATTGAAATTGTGATTTTTTCGACGAAAGGGTTTGGATACACCTTAATTTTATCTGTTGTATTGGAAAAATCGTCCAACGATAAGACTTGAAGATCCAATGGCCAGTTGTAAGTTGAAAACCAATTTGCACCCAAATTTTCTGGCAACGATGCCAAGCCGAATAACATTGTAGAATAATCTATGGCTTGGATGTAAGACGCTCTTCCTGCTGCATCAATTCGTTTATAACGCCATAACACTTTCTTTGAAGTATCAGTAGGAAGGCTATATACAGAAGAGCCATTTCCGTTATTGTATAGGCTTAAAAGATCTGCTTTTGCGTTCGAATATATTGGGCTGAACCCAGCAATAATATGAGGTGAGACGATTTTGTTTGGATTATCATTTATTTTGTCAGCAGAATAACCACCACTTTTTAACCAAACTATCATTAGTATAGGCCTCAATCTTGATGGCGGGTCGTTGTTTGATCTCGTTTTTTAATTGAAATGAAATAAACCCATCATCAAGGTTTAATAGGTAGTTTTTTCTGTCTTTAAAGATTTTTAAATTATCGTTAATTATTTTCCCTCTATAATATTTTTCTTGAATACTGTTCCAAACAAACTTGTTTGCATTCACATAAATATGAT
>CAMBHH010000072.1 GCA_945866505.1 Flavobacterium psychrophilum | reverse complement strand
ATGAAAAACTCAATTTCCAAAACTATTCTTTATTCAAGTATTGCAATTGTTGCAATGTTGATTTCGAGTTTTACTTTGCAAAATGCAATCGAAAAGAAAGAGACAAACAAAGTAACTTTAAAAACTCTCAATAATGGATTTGCAGTTCTAGAACTATTTACCTCGCAAGGTTGCAGCAGTTGTCCACCAGCCGATGCGGTTTTGGGCAACTATGCTTTAGAAAACAATCCCAATATTATTCCGCTGGCATTTCACGTAGATTATTGGAACTATATTGGTTGGAAAGATCCTTTTAGTAAAGCTCAATTTTCAGAAAGACAACGCAATTACGCCAATATGATGAAGGCGCAAGGAAATTATACGCCACAATTGATCATAAACGGAAAACGTGAGCTGGTTGGAAGTAGAGAAAGTGAAATTAAGGATATTGTCGCTGCCGAATTAGTAATTAAAAAGCAAAATACTATTGCAATAAAGAAGGCAACATTAAACAATAATCACGTTAATGTTGCGTATAATTTTGATGGCGCAACACCTAATACTGTCATTAATGTAGCATTAGTGAAGAAACAGGAATTTACCCGCATTAAAAGAGGCGAAAATAGTGGTTTAAAACAAACGAGCTACAACATTGTTTTCGATTTTAAAACTGTATCTAGTGCAAGCAATGCCGAAAGTTTTGAATTCAAAAAAGAATGGCTATCTTCTGATTATTTTGTAGTTGTATATCTTCAAAACAACAAAACGGGTAAAGTTTTAGCTGTTTCAAAATCAGAAATAAAATAATGTTATGGAAAATCTATTAAGAAATAAAAAAATTCTTGGTACTACTCCCAACTTAAAAATATAAAGACATCGTTGGATTTATTTACTGTAAGATGTCACATTCATAATTTGATTCTACAGCATAGGATAACCTTTTGATACTAGCTTTAGGATCTATATATAATATATTCCAATTGTCTATTTTTTGTATTTTACCTTTTATTTCAATAGGTTCTGCAACCGCAAATAAAACATCATTATTTACTTTTTTTCCATCTTTTCCAATAAGAATATAATATTTTACTTTTTTATCATTTTCAGTCACAAAGGCAGGCATTATTCCGCCTTTGGTACAATTAATGGCGCAAGAACGGTGCGGTTTTCCTTCACCAGGATTCATTACACCCAAATAGCATTTAGGATCAATAATTTGCCCTTTCAAAATAGTATCCTTCGCTTGTCCTAAAACTAAAGCTGGTATTGATGTGCTATATTTTATTTTTTTGATATTATCTTTTGTATTCATTAGTTCCATAGCGACTTGTCCATCACGCTCAATAATTTTAGCTTGAAGTTGAACAAATACTCTTTGTTCATTTGGATATTGAGTTAAAAAGGCTTGAACCGATTCATCAGCACCAAACTTTCCTTCATTTACTAATGGATACAGCACTACTTTAGGAGTTCTATTATTATCCAATTCCAAAACGCGTAGCATTGGAAATGGTTTCAATAAAAGCTCGCCTTCAAAGGATAGCGTTTTATAATAATCATAAGTACTAAACCTTATTTTGTTAGTTGAATTGCTAATGACAACAATAAATATTATACTTAATAAAAATAGCGAAGGCACAAAAAATCGCAATGTCCTTTGATACGAATTGGGAATAATTCCTAGCCATCCAATAAAAAAATCAGTATCTACTTTTGGTTCTTCAATTGGGATTATTGTTGGTTCGATAGCAGTACCTTCTGGATGCGCCATTGGATTTACATAAATTTCATTCCCATTTAATTTTAATTCATACGTTGCCAATAATTCTGTAAAAGGTTCTGGAGCTCTTCCTTTATCTGGTAAATATTGATAGCCGTGCCAAGGACAAGTAATACAACCATTTACAATTTTCCCTTCTCCTAAGGGACCGTTTTGATGTTTACACACATTATGAACAGCGCTTAATTTATTTTCATATTTAAAAACTGCAATTCTTTCGCCTTCAATGGTCACCATCTTGGCACAATTTTCATCGATTTCATTTGGAGTACAAACATAAACCCAACCGTTATAATCCGTTCTGTTTTTTATTTTATCAAATTTATATTCCTTATAACCTGAAATAATGTGCAAGGTTAAAATTGTAATCAAACCTAAAAATAATAAAGAAAATAAGATCGGACTATTTTCATATTGAATAATTCCTAAAACCACATGCATAATAACCAAGCCGTAGGCAATGTAAACGAGCATGTGCATGGCTTTCCATACTTTTGGTGAAAGAAAATTAAGCCAAAAATCATGACTCGTAAAAGCCATTACCATTAATATTAGATATGCAAAAAATCCCAATACCTGAAATGGAAAAAATGTTAGTGACTCATAATGCGTATTGGCTGTAAATAGACTATACAAAGGATTGTTTACTCCAAAACCATGGAAAAAGAGAATTGAATAGAGTGCATGAACACTAACAATTAGAAACATACTTACTCCTAAATGCCGTCTATTGTATAAGATGGGTAAAAAACTTTTATTAATTCTAGACAACGGACCAATCGCCAAAATAATATGTAAAATTATAATGGCTAAAGTTCCAAAGGAGCGAATGATTATAGTATCGATAATAAGTTGTGGATACAAATACATACTTAAGGAAATGAATCCCGTTAAGTATAAAACAACGAATGAAACAAAGATAAGATCGTATTTTGTTTTGAAAGGGTTCCAGATTATTGGAATATATTGTACTGACATCTACTTAATTTTTAATATTTTGGAATCCATAAGTAACCTAAAATGGCTAAAGTTATCAGCACAATTGCTAATACTAACCATAAAAAGAAATGCGTTTTTCTATACTTTGCGATCATGTTTATAATTTTTATAAAGGATATACGGCCATAAAATGATACTTCCTGGAAGAATCATAATTCGGAACAAAAATGAGGCGTTCTCGGCAACATGGTCTAAATGATGTACTTTAAAAAAAGCAAACCATAGCGCAATTACAATCCCAAGAACTACGTATAAATAGAGCAAATAGATAGCTATCATGTTAATTTTATTTTTGTAAATTTAATTTATTATAATGATAATCCTGCTCAAATTCTTTCCAAAGATAATGACCCTAGAAATAGAATTGCTACCATTAAAATTGATTTTGTTGGCCTATTATTTAATTTTTTAAACAAATATATGGGTACTTATAAAATCAAAATGTAAGGCAGTTGACATTTCGCAAATACTTTTTGTGTTTTTTAATTAAGATTAAATTCCAATTAAAGGAATAAACAGTGGATAACCACAAAAGAAATAGTTTACAAATGGTTATGTTATTATCTTTCAAAAAGACGTGGATTGTGGTAATTTCTATTTTATTGATGGCAGTTGATTGCAAGCAAAGTTTTGGCAAGGCTTGGGGTAAAATACTGCCAAATTCAAAAATTTTATATTGTACTGGACTCCAACTTGATTTTGCAGCAGATTTTTATTTAATCCATTTGTTCGCAACCAGCCTGAAAAATGCTTATGAAACAATTTACAGTTCATTAATGGTATACTTTTTTCTTAGCTGTGATTTTTTTTTCGTTTTGAAAAAAAAATCACAAAAATTGTAGTAAAATTTTCGATTTGAAAAAAAAATCACAAAAAGCGTCATAACAAGTTGTTTGTAAAACTTGATCAAACCATTAAATCCGAATTACATTTATGGAAAAAGATAAAAAAATAAGCGCACTTCTTGGCATGAGACAAGAAGACATGGGCATGCTTTTGCCGGTTGGTAAAAGTCAATGGAGTATGTATGAAATAGGACAGCGCGATTTGCCTCTTGAAGCCCAATTGAAATTGGCTGAAATGCTTGCTTTTGTTCAACAGCCCGATAACGAAGCTGTAAATCCTTTTTTGGATTTAGAGGGTCAAAATGTAAAAACGATAAAAGTTGTTGAAAACTTAAAGCTTGTTAATCATCATCGACTTCTCATTACCAAACGTAAACTACAATTTGCTGAAAAGAAATATAACGCAGCAGTCATTGCGTTGCGGTTTATAGCATTTCTACAAACCAATGACCACCATTTTGCAACTGAGCAAAATTCGCTGTTAGGCGTAATACAATCAAGAGCTTTAAGGCAGATTAGTAAAAATGGTTTGCCTGTGCAAGCCAAGCATCGAATTAAATTGCAGGTACTTCAGGAGGAAGAAAGGGTTTTGAATGGAATGGGGTAGTTTTTAGGTGTTGGGTCTTGGGTCTTAGGTTTCACTATATCTCGTTCAATCACTTTCATTAGTGTTCGTCTGCAACAACTACCTCTTTAAACAAGCAAACAAAAGGTAGCGTTTGCATCGCAATGAACCAGCTGAAGTTTCAAAAACCGCAGCGGTTTTATATAAATTAAAACCCCTTTAATTTATCGGTTCGAAACTTATTGCTGTTCCTCCTGCAAGCGCCAAATTCAAATTGATTTTTTCTCTATTAACTTATAATTCAATACATTATTAGCTTAGATAATAACCAAAAAAAGGTGTTTAAATAGGGTACTATGCAAAAACCTTTTTTACAATTAGTTTTCATTTTATGTTTTTTATGCTTCACAAACAGCTGGACGCCTAGTATTTCGTCATTATACATTTTCTTGATTTTGCGTTCATAATGTATTTTATCTAAGATGAAAAGCACAACGATTAATTTAAAATTATACCATTAACATTTATAAAATAGTCCAATAGTTTGGGGTGTAATGCCTATATAGTATGAAAATAGTCGATTTTTATTGGGCTATATTGATCCGAGGGCTAGCGAACAGGCGAAGCACTATATAATCGGCACAAATTTTAAATTTAATGTAAACTATGCGACATTTTACTTCTATTGTAAATTTTATATTTGCGTTCTTAAATAATTATCCGCTATGAAAAATTTACTATTAACCATTACATTACTTTTTAGTATCACTTTACTACAAGCGCAAGGATGCAGCGATGCGGGGATTTGCTCTATAGGGAATAGTTTTCAATCAACAGAAAAGGAGTTTAAAAACAATATGGAAATCTCAGCTATTTTTGGTGCTGGCGAAGCGCATGTAACGTATTTTTCTCCGTATATATCTTATGGAAGAAAAGTTAATGACCATTTTTCTTGGAGTAGTAAAGTTACTTTTTCCTCGGCCAATGGAAGTTTTGGAACACGAGCCTCTTTTGGAGATGCTTATTTGATAGGAAATTATGCTTTTGCTACAAAAAATAAGAAGCAATGGAGTGTTTTAGTGGGAGGTAAAATTCCTTTTACAAGTTCTAATTTAAAGATTAATGGCTATTCACTTCCGTTGGATTATCAATCGAGTTTGGGGACATTTGATTTCTTTTTAGGTACTAATTTTAAATACAAAAACTGGGATTTTAATGCCGCTCTTCAAATTCCGGTTTTCAATAATAACAAAAATTCCTATTTCGCAGCATTTTCCGGAACAGACGATTTTCTTACTACTAATTTGTTTGAACGAAAATCGGATGCTCTGTTTCGAGCTACCTATTCACTACATACTAAAAATCAGAAATTCAGTTTCAAACCTAATGTATTATTTATCTATCATCTTGGCGAAGATAGTTTCGAAAATAGTTTTGGGAAAAGAGAAAGTTATGTTGGATCTGAAGGTTTGACCATTAACGGCAATTTAATAACTGCTTATAATATCAATAAACAAAAAAGTATAGAACTTTCGCTAGCGACTCCTTTTTTAGTTCGGGATATTCGTCCTGATGGATTGACTAGGAGTTTCGTTTTGGCACTTCATTATAAAATTTTATTTTAATTCAAAAATACACCATAATGAAAAAATCAATTTTAATCCTATTCGTTGCATTTTTATCAGCAACAACATTTGCTCAAACCACAAAACAAATCAATCTAAAAAATAATGTTGCACTACAAGGTTATGATCCAGTTGCTTATTTTGAAAGTGCTAAAGCTACTGAAGGTAAAAAAGAAATTAAATCAGAATATAATGGCGCCATTTATCATTTCTCATCAGAAAATAATAAAGCATTATTTCTTAAAAATCCATCACAATACGAACCACAATTCGGTGGCTTTTGTGCATATGGAATGTCCGAAGGATACGAAGCACCAATTCAACCAGAAGCTTTTACAATTGTGGACGGTAAACTGTATTTGAACTACAATTTAAAAGTGAAAGAAATGTGGTCAAAAGATCATGCTGCTCGAATTAAAAAAGCTATTGTGAATTGGGAAAATATTCAAAAAAAATAACTATTTCATCTCAAAAGTAAACTAGCAGACAAAACAGTTTTTTAACACGCTATATCTTTGCTTTAACAAATAAGGAACCTAATATAAATTCAAAATGAAAAAACTATCAATTATCTTTTTCGTTGCTTTACTTTCAATAGCAACATTTGCACAAACCGCTATAAAAAGAACTAAAGAATACAATTTAGAAAACAAAGTAGCCATTCAAGGTTATGATCCCGTTGCTTATTTTGCGCAAAAGAAAGCCGCAAAAGGAAAAGCTACAATTGCAGCCAGTTATGAAGGAATAACATATTATTTCTCGTCTCAATCAAATAAGGATGCATTTGTAAAAAACCCTACTAATTATGAACCACAATTTGGTGGTTGGTGCGCTTATGCAATGGGAGCTAATGCAGAAAAAGTAGAAATAAATCCGGAAACGTTTAAAATTATTGACGGAAAATTATACCTATTCTACAATGCTTACTTTAATAATACCTTAAAAAGTTGGAATAAAGATGAAGTAAACTTGAAGAAAAAAGCAGAAACTAATTGGAAAAAATTTATAAACTAAAAATATGAAAACACTAACTTGGATTGTCCGAATTGTTGCAGCAGTAATTTTATTGCAAACCCTTTATTTTAAATTTTCTGGAGCCGTTGAAAGTGTCTATATTTTTTCCACTTTAGGAATAGAACCCTACGGTCGAATTGGTTCTGGTATTGCCGAATTAATTGCTGCTATTTTAATTCTAATACCAAGAACCACTTTGATTGGTGCGATATTGGCTTTAGGAGTTATATCAGGAGCTATTTTTTCTCATCTATTTATTTTAGGAATTGAGGTTCAAAATGATGGAGGTGAATTATTTATTTTAGCAATAATTACGTTTCTTTGTTGTTCATTTTTGGTCTTCCAAAATAGAAGTAAAATCTTAGATTTATTAAAGCTTAAATTTTAAATATGTTATTATCGTACATAAATAATAATCTTGATGAATTGATTGGATTACTCAAACAGCTGTCGAATAACGAGTATTCAAATCCTTGCGCGCAATTGAGTAATTCCAGTATTGGCGAACATACAAGACATATCATTGAGTTGTTTCAATGTCTCGAAAATCAGTATGAATCAGGTATGGTTAATTATGATAATCGGCAACGTAATGTTCGAATCCAAACCGACACTGATTTTGCTATTCTACAAATTCTGGAAATCCAGAATAATTTAGACAAGGAGAACAAAAATATTGTTTTAAAACAAAAGATTGAAAGCCACGAAATCATAACCGAAAGTAATTATTACAGAGAATTACTTTATAATTTTGAGCACTGTATTCACCATCAAGCCTTGATAAAAGTGGCGATTTTACAATATGCAACTATTACAATCGATGAAAATTTTGGTGTTGCACGTTCCACAATCGAATACAGAAATCAATGTGCACAGTAAGTTTCGTTGCTTCTAATGGCAAAACTATCATCACCTCAAATCGAGACGAAAAAGTAATTAGACCCAGCGCCATTGAACCCAAAAATTATTTAATCAACAACAAAAACATCATTTTTCCAAAGGATCCAAAAGCGGGAGGAACTTGGTTCGCCGTTGATGAAACAGGGACAACTTTGGTTTTGCTAAATGGTGCCAATGAGAAGCATACCGTAAAGTCTTCCTATCGGAAAAGCCGTGGCTTGATTGTTTTGGATATGATAAGTAGCTTTTCGCCAAAGGATTTTTGGCAAGAAATAAATTTGGATAACATCGAACCTTTTACTTTAGTATTATTCCAAGACAGCGAACTTTATCAATTGCAATGGAATGGAATTAATAAAGATAGTATGTCTTTAAATACCGAAAAAAATCACGTTTGGTCTTCAGTAACTTTATATCCTGCAGCAATTAGAGAAAATCGCACCGATTGGTTTCACTCTTTTTTATCCCGAAGCTTCGGGACAAATGCAATTCTTTCAGAAACTGAAATGCTCCATTTTCATCGTTATACGGAGGAAGATAACCAAGAAAACGGTTTGGTTATCAATAGAAACGATGAATTGAAAACCTTAAGTATCACCCAATCTGTGACGCAAATGAATAAAGTCGCTATCTTGCATTATGATTTGATTGCCAACGAAGATTTCGAAACTTCTTTCATAATAATTTAAGTACATACATCTTGAAACTTTTTCTCCACAAACTTATACATTGGGAATACTGGCCTTTCCAAATTGTCTATATTCCTATCTATTTCCTTTGGGTATTTTATTCCATTAAAGCAAAATCGCTCTTTTTCTTTAATGCATCGAATCCCACGATAAAAAATGGAGGGTTTATAATGGAGTCTAAAAAAGCAATTTATGACCTTATTCCGCAACGTTATTATCCAAAAACCGAACTCATTACTGAGAGAACTCCTTTGGAAGAAATTCTAAAATTAATTCAAGTTTCTGGCATAAAGTATCCATTTATTGCCAAGCCAGATATTGGATTGAGAGGTTCTGCAGTAAAGAAAATTAATAACTCACAAGAATTAGAATTTTATAATAGCAAAGCTAATTTTGATTACTTGGTGCAAGATTTAATTCCTTTCGAAAAGGAAGTCGGAATTTTTTATGTTCGTTATCCCAATGAAAAAACGGGTAAAATAACAGGCATTGTCTCCAAAGAATTTCTAATCATAACTGGCGACGGCATTTCGACAGTCGAAGAGTTAATCAAAAGAAACCCACGCTACGAATTGCAATTGAAAACCTTGCAATTAGAATACGGCAAGAAATTATTAACTGTTTTGTCAAAGGGGGAAAAGTTAAATTTAGTTCCATACGGCAATCATGCTCGTGGTGCAAAATTTATCGACGGAAGCCATTGGATTAGTCCAAAATTAAACGAAACCTTCAATGAAATCTGTTCGCAAATTCCAGGTTTTTATTTTGGAAGATTGGATGTTATGTACAACAGTTGGGAAGAGTTAGAGCGAGGCGAAAATTTTTCAATCGTAGAATTAAATGGAGCTGCGAGTGAACCAACTCATATTTATGATCCAAAGCATTCTTTGTTTTTTGCATGGAAGGAATTAGCACGACACATTACTTATATGTTTGAAATAAGCGCCCAAAACCACAAAAAAGGAATCCCTTTTTTAGCCCACAAAGTGGGAATGAAAGAGTACAAACTACATTTGGAACAAAGTAAAAAGATTGTAAATTTCTAGTAGATGAAAGGCTTTAAAAACATATTTTTTGGATTTATTGTAAGCTTTTTGGGTTCTTTACCTTTGGGATATTTGAATATTATCGGCGTTGAGATTTTTTCTAAATTGGGAATTAATTCATTAGTTTTTTATTTGTTGGGTGTGATTTTAGTAGAAGCGGTAGTTATTTATTTCACCGTTGTCTTCGCTAACCAATTAGCAGAAAACAAAAAATTAATGAAGTCAATTGATTTTTTTGCTGTCTTTTTTCTATTATTGATTGCCTATTTATTTTACGCACATTCCAATCAAACTCCCGAAGAATCTAGTTTTTTTGAAGATTATATTCATTATTCTCCCTTTTTTATTGGGATGGTTTTGTGCTGTTTGAATTTTCTTCAAATACCTTTTTGGATGGGTTGGAATTTGTATCTATTAAATGCAAAATCAATTTCTTTAGAGCGAAACCTAAAGTATTATTACATTTTCGGAACTTTGGTTGGGACTTTTTTTGGGATGCTTTTAGTTATTATTTTATTTAAATCATTATCTCAAAAAATACTCGATTATTCAAAATGGATTATTCCAATAGTGATTCCTTTGTTTTTTGTGGCATTGGCAGTTTTCCAAGGACTTAAAGTTTATAAAAAGTATTTTAGAATTCAAATAGAATAAATCGGCTACTGTTTTTGTAAACGAATCACTTTTTTGAAATCTGTGAATCTGTGGGTACCTTTTTTTAAAGATTTTGCTTATTTTCGCTAAATGAAAAACATCATCATTACAGGAACTTCAAGAGGAATTGGTTACGAACTGGCTTTGCAATTTGCCAATGCCGGACACAATGTTTTAGCCATTTCGAGAAAAACACCTCAAGCACTTATCGAAAACCCTAATATAACTTGCCTTTCCGTAGATTTATCCAATGAAAACGAAATGAAGAAAGTTGAAAATTTCCTTTCCCAATCGTGGAAAAACGTGGATATCATTATCCACAATGCGGGAGGTTTGTTGTTGAAACCTTTTTCGGAAACATCTCAAACTGATTTTGAGAATATTTATAAAGTCAATGTTTTTGGTGTAGCCAACTTGACTCGTGTGTGCTTGCCGTTTTTACAAAAAGGAAGTCACGTTGTTACTATAAGTTCGATGGGAGGAATTCAAGGAAGTCTAAAATTTGCTGGTCTTGCAGCCTATAGTTCAAGTAAAGGAGCGGTAATTACTTTGTCGGAATTATTGGCAGAAGAATACAAAGAAAGAGGGATTTCATTTAATGTTTTGGCACTTGGAGCCGTTCAAACCGAGATGTTGCAAGAAGCATTTCCGGGTTACGAAGCACCCATCTCAGCAAACGAAATGGCCAATTATATCTTCGATTTTGCCTTGACTGGCAATAAATATTACAACGGCAAAGTGCTGCAAGTTTCATCTACTAATCCGTAAAAGTTATAAATTATGAATTATAAGTTATGAGTGAAAGTGTAGTTAAGATGAAGAGCTTTGAGTTGGCAATAAAAGGAGTTAATTTTTATAAATACTTGGTTTCTGAAAAGAAAGAATTTGTCATAAGTAAACAGTTTTTACGCTCTGTGACTTCTGCTGGCGCAAATGTTCGTGAAGCGATTAATGCTCAAAGCAAAGCTGATTTTATTCATAAATTATCTATCTCGCAAAAAGAATGTGATGAAACAATGTATTGGTTGGAACTTCTGAAAGAAACAGCATATATTTCTGAAAGTGAATTTAATTCAATTCATCAACAAAGTAATGAAGTTTTAAAAATTATTAGAAGTATAATAATTACCTCAAAGAAAAACTTATAACTTATAATTTATAACTCATAATTAATTTGAGCGAAACCCTTTCAAAATATC
Source organism: Flavobacterium psychrophilum (assembly GCA_945866505.1). Taxonomy (GTDB): domain Bacteria; phylum Bacteroidota; class Bacteroidia; order Flavobacteriales; family Flavobacteriaceae; genus Flavobacterium; species Flavobacterium psychrophilum_H. The sequence continues at coordinate 4,612 of CAMBHH010000072.1, read as the reverse complement.
TCCCAGAACACGCCGTGAAGCCAGTATTTGAGCTGATTGTAGCCAATCAAGTGCATCTCAAAATTGTGAATGAGCGGGTAACTCGGCACGGCGATTATCGAAAAGGATTAAGCGGAAAACATGAAATCACTGTCAATGCCAGCCTGAATAAATACAAATTTTTGATTACGCTGGTTCACGAAATTTCGCATTTGGTAGCTTTCGAAAAATTTGGCAGAAACATCAAGCCACACGGTAATGAGTGGAAATATTCCTTTCAACGTTTGATGATTCCATTTATTCGTCCCGAGATTTTTCCGAATCATTTATTGCCATTATTGGCACGACATTTCAAAAATCCTACTGCAAGCAGCGACACCGATGCTACTTTGTCATTGGCTCTGAAACAATTTGATTTGCAAAACGATAAAAATTATATTTTTGAAATTCCTTACGGTAGTGTTTTTAGAATTCACAATGGAAAAATTTTCAAAAAAGGAGCTTTACGAACCAAACGCTACGAATGTCTAGAAGTAAGTTCAGGAAGAACCTATCTTTTTAATCCAAATGCTGAAGTGGAATTATTGCCAAGTTGATTATGACAAAAGCTGTACCTCACCTTTTTTCGATAATTACTGCGGTAATTCTTTTTTTTATTCGCTTTTTCATAAACGAGAAAAGCAATTTAAATATAAATGTTGGTGATACTTATTTTGTCGCTTCATTAAAAGATGCGATTGTTTTATTTGGTATTGTGTTTTTATTTTTAGGAATTTTTTATTGGCTATCCGATGAATTTAAATTTTCATTAAATGCTTTTCTGTCCAATACTCACATTTTTGGAACATTGATTTTGTCTTTTTTGTTTTTCTTTTTTAATTATAAAAGTGTACGAAAATTGAAGCAAACACCTGTATTTTCTGAAATTATGAATAGTGTAGATTATAATTCTTATTTAATATTTTGTCTAATCGCAATTATTTTCCTTCAATTTCTATTTATTATAAATATATTTGTAGCAATATTTAAAAGATAAGATTGTTAAACTAACACAACTACGATGAACAAAAATTATTACGCAATATTGATGGCTGGTGGAGTTGGTTCCCGATTTTGGCCAGTGAGCACAACTGAATTTCCAAAACAATTTCACGATATGTTGGGTGCTGGCGACACCTTAATTCAAAAGACTTTCAGTAGATTATCAAAATTAATTCCAGTGGAAAACATTTTGATTTTAACGAATGAGAGATACAATTCGATTGTTTTAGAGCAATTGCCAATGGTGAAGCAAGAACAAGTTTTGCTAGAGCCAGCAATGCGAAACACAGCACCATGTATTTTGTATGCTTCCCTTAAAATCCAAAAACAAAATCCTGATGCCGTTATGGTTGTGGCACCAAGCGACCATTGGATTGAAGATGAAGCCACTTTTGCAGAAAATTTGCAGCAATGTTTCGATTTTTGTTCCAAAGAAAATGCGTTGATGACACTCGGAATTCAACCCACCTACCCAAACACCGGTTTTGGTTATATTGAATTTGACAATACAGATGCTAATCCAATAAAAAAAGTGTCACAATTTCGTGAAAAACCAGATTATGAAACCGCTAAATCCTTTTTAGCAAGTGGTAATTTCTTGTGGAATGGAGGTATTTTTATCTGGAGTGCCAAATCAATCACCGAGGCTTTTGAAAAGTTTCAACCAAAAATGAGCGCTTTGTTTCTAGAAGGTTTAGATAGCTATAATACAGATGCTGAAAAAACTTTTATAGAAGAAAATTACGCTCTGGCCGAAGATGTTTCTATCGATTATGCTGTGATGGAAAGTGCCGATAATGTCTATGTTCTTCCAGCTACTTTTGATTGGAATGACTTAGGAACCTGGGGGCAACTTCACGAAAAACTAGATAAAGATGAAAATAAAAACGGGGTGATAAATGCAAAAGTTGTGTTAGAAAATGCCTCCGGTAACATCATCAGGTCCGATGCCGATAAGATTATCGTTGTTGATGGTTTGCACGATTACATTATAGTTGACAAAGAGGGAGTTTTACTCATTTACCCTAAAAGTAAAGAGCAAGATATAAAAAGAATAACAGCTTTGGCAAATAAGCTTTAATTAGCGTTATTCCTTAATGAGTCTTATTCGGTTCATATAAAAGATTACGCAAAATTCAAAAAGAGTTCTATCTGAAAATATTTAGATAGGACTTTTTTTACTTATGTAAGTAAGCTTCCCTTACTTTTTTAAATAAATTTGAAGAATACACAAAGTCAACAACGGCTTCGTTATCAGTCCCGAAAATTTCTTCTTTTGTTCCTTCCCAAGCTTTTAACCCATCTTTTAAAAATAGAATTTTCTCGCCAATTTCCATAACCGAATTCATATCGTGGGTATTAATTACGGTCGTGATGTTGTATTCTTCTGTAATTTCTTTGATAAGATTATCAATTAGTGTTGAAGTATTTGGATCTAATCCTGAATTGGGTTCATCACAAAAAAGATATTTAGGATTATTCACTATGGCACGAGCAATGGCAACTCGTTTTTGCATTCCGCCAGATATTTCTGATGGTAATTTGTTGTGAGCATCGACAAGAGCAACTCTTTTCAGCACAAAATCAACGCGATCTTGAATTTTATATTTGTCGTCATTGGTAAACATTTTTAACGGAAAAGCCACATTTTCTGACACGGTCATCGAATCAAACAAAGCTCCTCCTTGAAAAAGCATGCCGATTTCAGTTCGTAATTCCCGTTTTTGATCTGAATTAAGTTCAGAATAAATTCTACCATCAAATGAAATGGTTCCCACCTCAGGAGTGTGAATTCCCAATAATGATTTTAGTAAAACTGTTTTTCCAGAACCACTTTTGCCAATAATTAAATTTGTTTTTCCCGTTTCGAAAACCGTAGAAACGCCCTTTAAAATTTTGGCTTCACCAAATGATTTTTCTATATTTTTTATTTCTATCATTAGGTTAAGAGTAATTGCGTTAGAATATAATTCACAAAAATAATCAAAACCGATGTCCAAACAAATGCAACGGTGCTCGCTTTTCCTACTTCAAGAGCACCACCTTTCATATAATAACCATGAAATGATGGTACAGACGCCAAAAGTATTCCAAAAATAAAGGTTTTAATAAAAGCGTAGGTTACGTGAAAGGGTATGAAATTATTTTGGACACCTTCAATAAAATCTGTACTCGTTCCGAAACCTCCGTAAACCGCAGCGATATAACCTCCAAAAACTCCCAAAAACATACTAATTCCTATCACAAATGGATAAAGTAGTATGGCAATAAGTTTAGGAAAAACAAGGTAATTTAAGGAGTTTATACCCATAACTTCTAAAGCGTCTATTTGTTCTGTAACTCTCATAGAACCAATACTTGACGTAATAAAAGATCCCATTTTACCAGCCATAACAATCGAGATAAAGGTCGGTGAAAATTCTAATATTACAGATTCTCGGGTGGCATAACCAATTAGGTTTTTTGGAATCAAAGGGTTGTCTAAATTTAGTGCCGTTTGAATCGCTACAACACCACCAACAAATACGGAAATAAAAGCTACAATACCCAAAGAGTCAATAATTAATTCATCAATTTCTTTGAAGATTAGATTTTTCATCACAGACCATTTCGTCTGTTTTCTGAAAATTTCTTTCCACATCAAGAAGTATTTTCCAATCTGGGATAAATAGCGGAGAAGCATCATTTTTTAGAGTGTTCAGTTTACAGTTTGCAGTATTCAGTTAAGAATACTTAGATGCAAAAATACTGTATTTTGTTTGAATTTCAGATTATGTTTTTAATTTCGGAGTGACGTAGATTAAAACAATTTCTCCTTCATCTTTTGCAAACGGTATTTTCTAATAAATTTGGCTTGTTCTGGATTGACCAACATCGTTTTTTTTGCTGATTTTGCTTTCCAAAAACCTTGAATATAGTCTAAAAAAAGCAGTGGTTTTTTCTTCATCATCGCCAGTTTTGCCGATGCAATGGCTGTGATAAAAAAACCATATCCCAAAGTATAAAAAGCTTCTCCCTGCTTGTAACGAGCGGTTTTGTTGTAATTAGCACCCGTTGGTTTAAGGTGTTTTACGTGCAAACTTTCGTCTGTAACGACCTTCCAATTGTAGTATTTGCAAAGCAATTCATCCACCGTGTCCCAACCCATTGCTGGTTTCAAACCTCCAATTTGTTTGAATGTTTCTTTTCTGTAGGCTTTTAAAGCACCTCGAATATGGTCTTTATCGGTCAGATTTTCTAAAACCCAATCACCATTTCTTTCGATGTAACAAAAACCGCCTGCCATTCCAATTTTAGAATCTGATTGAAAATGCTTTATAATCGTTTCAAAATAATTCGAAGGGAAAATCAAGTCAGCGTCTAGCTTTACTATGATATCATAATTCTCGTCCAAGGTTTCGAATCCTTTCTGAAAAGCTTGAATAACTTTGCTTCCTGGTAAATGTATGTTTTCCGAAGTTTTATTAACTAAAGTAATAAGCGGATTTTCTTTGGCGAAAGCCAAAACTATTTCTGCAGTTCTATCAGTAGAATTATCGTTGACCACCACAATTTTCGAAGGCAGAATCGTTTGTGAAATCAAGGATTGCAA
>CAMBHH010000071.1 GCA_945866505.1 Flavobacterium psychrophilum | reverse complement strand
AATTGTCAAAAGTAGTGGCGTTGATTCGGTCGTAATCGATGATGCCTTCTTTGGCTTCTCTGGAAACAAAAGTGTATAAAATCCCCAATTCTTTCAAGGCATACGCCACACCCTTAGAGGCTCCACCAGTTCCCAGAATTAAAGCTTTTATGTGATGCGGTTGTAGTAGCGGTTCTAATGATTTCATAAAACCGTAATAGTCGGTATTGTAACCTTTTAGTTTGCCTTTTTTGGTGAATTTTATAGTGTTTACGGCACCGATTTCTGTGGCAATTTTAGACAATTTATCCAAATACGGAATTACGACTTCTTTGTATGGAATTGTCACATTCATTCCTTTTAAATCGGGTGTGTTTTTTATGATTTCGGGGAAAGCGGTAATTTCTGGGATATCAAAATTTTCGTAAGTACAACCTTCAAAAAGTTTGTTGCTGTTGAATTTTTCGGTAAAATAGCCTTTCGAAAAGGAATAACTGATGTTGCGTCCTAGTAAACCAAAGCGTTTTCGTATTGTATCTAGCATCGTGTTTGTTTTAAAACACAAATTTCACGAATTTACACCGATTAATTAGTGAAAATTCGTGAAATCTGTGTCAGTTTTTTATTGTTGTAGCAAGAGGTTCTGTAAATTATTTTTAGCCACATAGTTATATTGAAAGTATAATTCACAAAGTCTTTCATAGGTATTTCATTTACTCATAGCTATAACCCGAGTCCCGATAGTCATCGGGACGAACTGACGAGGTAATTCTATGATAAGCTACAGCGCCTTTTCTATTAATGAATAATAACTTTTCTATGTGGCTTAAACTTTTAAATACTAATCGAGTTCAGGTTGGTGAAAATTATTTTTTATGTTTCGCAATATAGTTCTGCACCATTTTTCGAGTCCAAACTACTGGGAATAAATCTTCTAAAATGATGTAATTGTCAAAATTCAAACGCAAGGCATTGCTTAAATGAAATTTGGCTTTGATGGTGTTTTGAATCATAAAATACAATCCCGCTAAACGGTATTCAACTTCGTTTTCTTCTGGAAAATATTCCGAAGCTTGCAACAAGGTTTGAATCGCACTTTCGAATTCGCCTAAAAATTGCAAAATATCTACCCAAAACAACCAAGTATCTAAGGAATAATCACCAAATTCTACGGCTTTTCTATAGCCAAATTCAGCTTCTTCGAAGAAGTTCATTTGCTTGTTTATTGTTGCATATCGTTTCCAATACAACCGGTTTTGATTGTCAATCGCCAACGCTTTATTGACAAAAAATAAGGCTTTCTGAAAGTTCTTTTGGCGAACGTAAAAATCGGTAATGGCAATCCAACCTTTGTCTAAAAGTGGGTCTTCATGAACGGTTTTATTGAAGTATTTCAAAGCTTGAACCTTGTTGCCCAATTTTTCATAGCATTTACCTATTCGAAGCAAAGCGTACGAAGTGACATCGTCCAATTCAATGGTTCTGTTGTAACTTTCGATGGCTTCTTCGTATTTTTTCAGGCGTTCTAAAGCTTTGGCTCTTTCCATAAAAGCACCCATAAATTCGTCGTCGATTAAGGTGGCATAATCAAAAGCGAGAATGGCACTTTCGTATTCTTTCAAGCCATAATGCAAACGACCCATTTGATGCCAAGCGATTTCGCTGTATGGATTTTGGTCAATGTATTTGGTCAAGTAATCAATTGCATCCCGATTTTGATCTAAAAATTCAAAACAATACACCACGTTATATAAGGCCGATTGGTCTTCGAGATCAACTTCCAAGCATTTGATGAAACTATCTTTGGCCATTTCGAGATTGTCCATAAAGAGGTATTCCATACCGATTAAGTTGTAGACATCGGCATAATCATCGGTATATTCTAAAGCAATATTTAGTAACTCAACCGCCTTTTCGTGATTGTCTCGTTTGGAAAAAATATTCGCTTTCTGAATGTAAATTTCTTCATTTGTAGGTTCGATCGCGAATAATTCGTTCAAGAGCTTTTCAGCCTGTTCGAGCTTGTCGTCGTACACTAACATTTCAACTTGGACCAATTTCAATCCTGTTGATTTTGGATGTTGTTCAAGAGCTAATTTTAATGCTTTTTTTGCCAAATTAGCTTTTCCCATATCGAGATAATGAAGTATAATGTCTTCAAATTCCTCGGAGTCAAAAAAGAGCACTTTGTTGGTTTTCAACATCGACTCAAATTTAGACAAGGATAAGTTATATTCCTCTTCTTCTTCGCTTAATTGCATAGGTTATTTTTTTGAGTTTGCCCAAAATAAAAGTAGGCAACCTAAGTATTGTTGTGAGAAAAATTTTGAATTGTTGTCAACAATTTAATTAACAGTTTTTAAAGTTTATCGTTTACTGTTTATAGTTTGTTGTTGGTTGAAGAAACCATAAACCAAAAACTATAAACTATCAATAATTGAATCCATTACCTCAATCATAATCGCGCAACCTTCTCGAATTTCATTTTCTGAAATGGTTAATGGCGGTGTTATTCTAATGGCATTGGCTTCGAACAAAAGCCAAAATAAAATCAATCCTTTGTCTTGGCATTTCAGAATTACTTCGTTAGTAATAGCTGCACTTTCTGTCATTGCCGCCAACATTAATCCTTTTCCTCGAATTTCTTTTATCAAAGGATGTACCAAAAGTGATCTGAAGAGCTTTTCTTTCTTCAAAGTTTCCGCCATCAAATTTGTTTCTGTAATTTCCTGCAAAGTCGCCAAACAAGCTGCCGCAATGACAGGATGACCTCCAAAGGTTGTGATGTGACCTAATTTAGGATTGTGGCTCAACAAATCCATCATCTCTGCTGATGCCGTGAAAGCGCCAACAGGCATTCCGCCTCCCATTCCTTTTCCCATAACGACAATATCAGGAACGACATCGTAATTTTGGAACCCAAAAAGTTTGCCTGTTCTACCGAAACCCGGTTGGATTTCGTCGAGAATCATCATTGCGCCTACTTCGGTGCAACGTTCGCGAACTTTTTTCAGAAAATTGTTTTCAGGCTCAATAAATCCAGCACCTCCTTGAATGGTTTCGAGTAGAATTCCAGCAGTTTTAGTGGTTATTTTTTCTAAATCGGCTTCGTTGTTGAAGGTAATAAAATCGACATCGGGAATCAAAGGACGGAAAATGCTTTTGCGTTCTTCGAATCCCATCACGCTCAGAGATCCCATCGTATTGCCGTGATAGGCATTGTGGCACGAAATCAATTGGCTTCTTCCAGTTGTTCTTCGGGCGAGTTTTAGAGCGCCTTCAATAGCTTCGGTACCCGAATTGACCAAATAGGTTTTCTTTAAAGGTTCGGGTAGGAGTGAAGCCATCAATTTGCAATATTCCACGGCTGGACTTTGTGAATATTCACCATAGACCATAACGTGTGAATATTTGTCCAACTGGTCTTTTATCGCTTTATTGACTCTTGGCGGTTGGTGTCCAAGCGTGCAAGCCGAAACGCCAGCCACAAAATCCAAATATTTTTTATTATTGGTGTCGAAAATATAAGATCCTTTTGCGTGCGAAACCTCCATTCCTAATGGATAGGGAGACGTTTGGGCTTGGTATTTTATGAAATCGTTGTTCAAAATCTATGTTTTTAACCGCAAAGTTCACGAAGATTTTCGCAAAGTTCACGGAGTTTTATTGCATTGCACACGTTTTCAAGCGTGGGAAACGAATTGTTTAATTTTTATCTTCTTCAATAGGCAACGGTTGAAACCGTTTGTTATGGTTTTGTTGAGTTATTTGGATGCTTAAAATTTCCACCAAGGTTTCTTGACTTTGGTATTTTCAAATTTGATTACTTGATTTTTATAATCTTGCAATGATTTAAGCCCCGAATTATCCTCTGCACTATTAATAAATTTTTCACTCGCTAGGTCATAAGCAATCCAACCACATTGTTGGCACATTGAAAAAATCAAATTTACCACATTACTACCTCCACGAACATGCAACATAAAATTGTTTCCTATTGATTCTTCATCCCCAATATTAAATTCAATATCAGCAAATTCATTTGTTAATTCTCCCCAAGAAAAATCAGTCCAATTAACTTCAGGAAATGTAGATTTAATATTTTCTATAACATTTTGCCTAGAAACAAAATCCGACCAATCTCCTTTTTCAAAATCGACTGGTTCTTTTGAATTAATTATTAAAATATCCCAACTCATATTATTTTGTGTTAATTTGATTGTTTTTATCTTGAAACTTGTCATTCCGACGAAGGAGGAATCTCAAAAGGTGCTCTCGTTTGTTGGAATTCCTCCTTCATCGGAATGACAAATAAAGGGCATATTATTTCTGTAAAACGGCTACCTGCAATCTGAAAACTGCAACCTGAAATCTACTTCTTTTTCTTCTTATCGTAATTTAAGGTTTCCTTTCGGATTTTCATCGGGACATTTTCTTTGGCAGCCTCATCTTTTCCTTGTTGAATCAGTTTTTCGTTTTCTGTATTTTCTTCGGGCGGAAAAATATCGTCTTTCGATTTTATTCTCTCATCGCCACGCCAGACAAGTCCACGAAGTTTTCTATCGGGTTCAAGTAATTCTTTTTCGGGGTAAATAATGCCATCCACAGAGTTGAAAAAAGTGATGTCTTCTATTTCGTTTTTATCAAAAATAATATTGATTTTGCTACTCACATTTTTGTTAATGCCGATGAGTTCTTGGGCATCATTTCGCATATAATAAATAACCTCGGTGTTTTTTATAATATCGACATCGTGGAGTTTTCCATCAAGAAATTTCCCGTACAGATTTTGCCCTTTGACTTGGTTAAATCCTGTTCCAAGTGTGTCTTTTGAGACTAGAAACGTATTGTTAAGCACTTTAAGTGAATCTAATTTCTTTGTGGTATTATTTCCGATAAGGTGCATAATATCGCCTGTAATCTGGCTTTCTCCGTTCCAAAGAATTGGATTTCCAATGAGTTTTGTTAAGGCTAATTTTGTACTAGAATGCAAGGAATCGCATTTGCCACTCATATCAATTTTATAGAAACGAACGTTTTTGAAAGCGCGAATAATTCGGTTGCCTTCCGGTCCCGTAACCATCAGTTTTTTTCCGTGAATGTAAACTGAATCCTTTTCGACTAGATTGATTGCTACGGCTCTTTTCGTCACAAACATCGAGTCTTGATTTTTGAACAATTCGGCATAATGCCCTTTAATAATTCCTTGATTTATGGAGTCTGTGATTTTTACATTTCTTGTTGCTGAGGCAAATTCCCGATTTCGGTCATAATACAAACTATCACCTTCTATTAATCGATCATCGTATTTGATGTAAGACTTCCGAAGGAAATGGGACACATTTTTTTTGGTGTCATAAAACCCTTTTTCGGTATAAATATAATTGGTTTTACTGGTAATTGTTGAAGGTCCAAAAAGGTAGGAATGCCCCGAATTGCTGTAATAATCCAAATGATTCGACTTGATAACATACTTAGGATTTGTAATAGTAACAGCAGTCAGGAATTGAAATTTTTTTTCGGCAACATAATAGCGTCCAGACTTGCTTTTTAGCGTATTATCTCTGTTGGTAATTGTTCCGTTGGTGTTATAAAAAACTTCTTGGGTGTTTCTGTCAAAGTTGATGGTATCCGTGACCATTGTCGATTCTGGCGAGCGCATTTTGGCATCTCCGGTTGCAAAAGCTTGTCTCATATTGCCATTGTATTCGGCATATTTACTATTGAGATATAAAGTATCGCCTTGAACTAATTGCACGTTTCCAAAGGCTTTGATGTAGTTTTCTTTTTGAAACCAATAGGCTTTATTACAAGTCATAATGATACCGTCGTGATTGATGCGCACATTTCCGGTGAGCAAAGCAGCATCTGGCGCTTCAACTTGATTGACATTAAAATAATCAGAATGTTCTACAAGAATTTTTTTTGGAGCTTGCGCCAAAAGGTTTTGGAAACCTAAAACTACAAAACAACAACTTATGAAAAAGAATACTTTCTTCAATGGATTTATTTTTTGCCAAATTTAAGAAAAAGCAAACAACCGTAATCTATATTATGATTTATTTATAACTCGGACAATCGCATCAAATAGCTTTCGACTTCTTGAAAATTTATTAACAAAATGGAATAGTATTTCGTTGTAGTTCCAATTCAGATCAATAGTTTTTGAATAATTCTCAAATTGAAGCTAAAAAAATAGTATTTTTAGAAGTTGTTAATCCATTTGGATTGGATTTCGTAATTTGCTTTAAAAATCAGGAAAAATAATTTACTATGATAAAAAAAATAACTATTGTTGCAAGTATAAGTACACTACTTTTGGCAGCAGCCTGTAAAACCACCGCTATAAAAATGGATACAGAAAAGAAGAATAAACCACCGCATAAAGAAGTTGTTTATCAGGTTTTTACCCGATTGTTTGGAAACCAAAATACGACCAATAAACCTTGGGGAACCATTGAAGAAAATGGAGTAGGGAAGTTCAATGATTTTACCGATAAAGCTTTAAAAGAAATAAAAGATTTGGGCGTTACATCTATTTGGTACACTGGAGTTCCGCACCATGCTTTGGTGGGTGATTACACAGCTATTGGTATTTCGAATGATGATCCCGAAGTAGTAAAAGGTCGCGCTGGTTCCCCATATGCTGTAAAAGATTATTATAATGTAAACCCTGATTTGGCGGTACATCCAGCCAATCGTTTGCAAGAATTTGAAGCCTTGATTGCCCGAACTCACAAAGCAGGAATGAAGGTCATTATTGATATTGTTCCCAATCATATTGCTCGAAAATACGAAGGAAAAAGTAACCCAAAAGGTGTAAAAGATTTTGGTGCGAATGATGATGTTACAGTAGAATATAAACGCGACAACAATTTTTATTATATTCCGAATACCCGTTTTGAAATTCCAGATACTGCCAAACCTTTAAACGGTGAAGCCAATCCACTAATTGACGGAAAATTTGAAGAATTCCCAGCAAAATGGACCGGTAATGGTTCGAGATTGGCAAAACCAGACAAAAACGATTGGTATGAAACTGTGAAAGTAAATTACGGAATTCGTCCTGATGGTACTAAAAATTTTCCAGAACTTCCAGCAGGTTTTGATACTAGATCCTGTCAAGAGCATTTCGATTTTTGGGCTGATAAAGATGTGCCTAGTTCTTGGAAAAAATTCCGTGATATTGCTTTGTATTGGACTGAAAAAGGTGTCGACGGTTTTCGTTATGATATGGCCGAAATGGTGCCTTATGAGTTTTGGAGTTATATGAATTCGGCAATAAAAGTGAAGAATCCAGATGCTTTTTTGATGGCAGAAGTGTATAATCCAAATGAATATCGCAATTACATTCGCCTCGGAAAAATGGATTATTTGTATGACAAAGTAGAAACCTACGACCATTTGAAAGCTGTAATTCAAGGAAAAACTTGGCCTGATGGACTTTCCGATATTCAACACCGAATGGCAGATATCGAACATCATATGCTTAAGTTTTTGGACAATCACGATGAACAACGTTTGGCAAGTCCTGAATTTGCAGAAACGCCAGAAAAAGGAAAACCACTAATGGTAGTTTCCGCAACGATAAGTACTGCTCCAACGATGATATATTTTGGTCAGGAAGTGGGCGAAGCTGGAAATGAAAACGCTGGTTTTGGAACCCATTCCAGAACTTCTATTTTTGATTATATTGGAGTTCCAAATCATCAACGATGGATGAACGGAGGCAAATTTGATGGAGGGCAACTTTCGCAAAGCGAAAAAGATTTGCGTGATTTTTACAAAAGATTGTTGAATTTTTCTATCAGCAGTTCTGCTTTAATGGGGAATTTTCAAGAAATACAAACTGCCAATCGCAACATAACATCTGGTTATGATATTGCTATTTATTCTTATACTCGTTGGTCTGACACTCAGAAATTAATAGTTGTGACTAATTTTTATGCACTGGCATCTAGTAATTTTGATTTACGAATTCCTGCTGATATTATTCAAAAATGGAATTTGAAAGATGGAACTTACACCGTCACCGATCAATTGTATTATCAAAAAACTACGCAATTGCGAGTAGAAAACGGAGAGGGAAAAGCACTAATAAACATTGGTCCTTCTGAATCGTTTATTTTTCAGTTGCAATTATAGGTTAATTTAATTTAAAGAATATCAGAGCTTTGTAAAATTTACGTTTAAAACGGTTTATTACAAAGCTCTATCTAAATGGGTATAACCACCATCCACATAAATAAGTTGTCCTGTAGTGTGACTGGATTTTTCTGAAAGTAAGAATACAACCATATTGGCTATTTCATCAACAGTGGTCATTCGTTTTCCCAAAGGGATTTTATCGCTTATTTGACTAATTTTTTCTTCTGGATTTTCAAAAGTTTGTATCCAATTTTCATATAAGGGAGTGTAACATTCTGCCACAATTAAGGCATTTACTCTAATGCCATAAGGTAATAATTCAACTGCCCATTCGCGAGTTAGGGCATTTCGTCCACCATTTGCAGCAGCATAAGCCGATGTATTTCCTTGACCTGTATCAGCAGTTTTAGAGCCAATATTGACAATGCTTCCTTTAGACTTTTTCAGTTCTGGTAAAGCGTGATGAGCCATCAAATAATAATGCACTAAATTCTTGTGCAACGAAGCCATAAAATCTTCATAATTTCCCTTTTCTAATCCAACGCCATCATTTATTCCTGCATTATTAACTAACCCATCAATTCGGCCACATTTGGCTATAACTTGCATTATGGCTTTTTCACAATCTTCTGGATGGGAAAGTTCCGCTTGAACATTTATTGCAGTATATCCTAAATCTTCAATTTCCTTGATAGCTTTTAGGTTATCGACTTCTCTTCGTCCAATTATAACTGGAATTGCACCTTCGGCAGCCAACGCTTTGCAAATTCCCAAACCAATACCTTTGGCTCCGCCAGTAACGACTACGACTTTATCTTTTAAGTTTAAATTCATCTTACTTTATTTTAATTCAATAACTATTTTTTTGGGTTGTTGGTCACGCATTATGTTCAAATTCATTTTTCCCTTCCAACTTATTCCTTGATAAAGACTTATCAGCCCAAATATATCATTTATTATCGTTTCGTCCGAACCAATTATAACATCTTTTGTTAACAACCCCGATTGAATCAGATTTGATTCATTAATAGAAACCACTACCACTCCATTTTCGGATGATAGACCATAGGCAGAACGATCGCCTAAACCATTTACATTTCTTAGAATCGCATCAAGCCATTCGGTTTGGATATCTTTAGTATCGGCCGAAACGTTGGGAAGTTCTAGTTTTGGAATCGTAACTTTTAATGCTTTTGATCTTAACTTCATATCCAAAACTCCTATGTTTTGTGCATCAATATTTTTAAATCCAATTTGATATGCTGTACTTTTTTCACTTAAAGTATAAATTCCTTGATTAGCATTTAAGAACATAGGATTCCCATACAAACTATGATGATCCGTTCCGTTTTTTTTAGCTTTATCTAAAGAAACAGTATCTGGAAAAAAATTAAAATCTACTTCTTTGCCCCATTTCGGAATTACAATGGGGTAGTAGTTTCTAGTAACAATATTTCTTCTAAAAACATCTTCACTTTTAGCAAACCAAACGTGAGGATGAAAGGAATTATTAATTAATATATTATTTTCAACCGTTCTGAAAAATCCCTCTCGAAGTTTAATCCCTCCGTTCAAACAAATATTGTTGTAGATATGATAATTTGATGAACCATCATCTAAGTCGATATCCCAGCCGTGGTCGCAACGGAAACGATTGTTGCTTATAGTTGTTGTTTTTTGTGCATCTAATAAAATAATTTCGGGATGCATCGTCGTGATACTATCCATATATTTTCTTTTTGCATTCCAATAACGATCTCTCCCCCACGAATTAAATGCACCGTGATCCCCAGTTTCCAGAACGGTATTGAAGACATCGTTGTATTCTATGAGGTGTCCTCCCCAACAACCGTCACCTATGTTGATTCCGGCTCTAGGAGTGTTGTAAATAGTATTATTTTTTACTACGATACTTTCAGACATCGCAATTTCAATTCCAGTAGCCTGTTTTTCTATTTTGCCAATATCGTGAATAAGATTATTATAAGCCACACAATTTTTGGGATATAAATTGTTTTGAGGTCCAGCCGTTTTATCAATTTTCTGATAATCTAAAAATTGTTCATATTTAAAAGCAGGTGATCGTACTGCCGAAACATCACCAACAAAACAAATTCCGCTTCCGCCGATTTCCTGAAAATGACTTTGTTTAATACTTGCATTTCGATTATAACCAGTTACCATTATTGCGGTTCCGCCTAATTGAGAAAATTCACAATTAGAAATACTAACATTCGAAGTACCTTCTAAAGTTATTGTTCCAGAACGATGAAGCATCCAATCGCTTCTCAACAAAGGTTCGTGCTTTTCCATTAAAACTCTCTGTGTTCCAGTAAATTTAATATTACTAATTGAGATGTTCTTTACTGGATTTAATTCATCTCCCTTTAAAGATAGTATTGTTTTTAACCTAGAAAATTCAATTTCAGCTTTTTCTAGATTTTCATTCTCTAATGGGTAATAAAACACGGTTTGTTCCAATTTATTGTAGAACCATTCTCCAGGAGCATCCAATTCTTCAAAAACATTCTCGACAAATCGTATTTTAGCGTGTGATTGTGAAGGACGGTTATTTTGCCAACCTCCTTCCATCAACAGATTGCCCTTGCTATCTTTTCCTGTTATTTTATAGTGAAAACTTCCCCATTCTCCAGCGTGTAAGGCGTGGAAAAAGCCACCAGAAGGATTTTTCCATTTTTTTACTCTTTCAGGACTTATTGCATCTGCGGCTGTACCATTAAAAAAACGGGCTTTACTATCATAGTTGGGATAACGAGCCATAATAGCTGTTTTGCCATTAATAAACATAGCATCAGGATCAAAATCCAAGTATAATTTTGATGAATAGATAGTTGAATTAAACTTTGACCATTTTAAACTTACTTTTTTAGCACCACTAATAACGACTTCTTCATTTTCGTAAGCAGAAATTTGAATTGCTTTGTTTTTAAATTCTTTAGCATTTAAAATTAGTGTCGACTCGGGATTGTATATTCCTCTTCTTAAGATAATGTCTATATTTTTATTACCAAAAATTTGCGTGTTTTGTAATGCTTTTGCAAGTGTTAGCAACGGTTTTTCGATACTACCAATATTTGTATCATTACCATTCGAAGCCACAAAAATTTTCTTCTGTGCAAAAACATGAGTTATAGAATGAACGAATAGCAAACTAATTAGCAGGAATTTTTTTTTCATTTTACATTAAATATTGTAAAAACGTAGTGCATTTCCGCTCCAAAATTGCTCTTGATCGGTTTCCGGAAATTTTGAAAAATAGTTTGCTACAATTTTCGTCGTTTGTTTGTAATTGGCTGCAAGTAAACAGACTGGCCAATCACTTCCAAACAGTAAACGATTGCTTCCGAAAGATTCGGTTACCACATCCAAACAATAGGTATAATCGGATTCAGTCCAATCATTCCAATCCCCTTCGGTAACCAAACCCGAAACTTTACAATACACATTTTCGCATTTTGCAATGGATTTTATTCCTTTTTCCCAATCTGAAAATTCTTGATTTTTGAAATCTGGTTTTGCCAAATGGTCAATTACAA
This sequence comes from Flavobacterium psychrophilum, assembly GCA_945866505.1. Lineage (GTDB taxonomy): Bacteria > Bacteroidota > Bacteroidia > Flavobacteriales > Flavobacteriaceae > Flavobacterium > Flavobacterium psychrophilum_H. The sequence goes on along the minus strand of CAMBHH010000071.1, from coordinate 4,452 downwards.
ATTTTTGGATTGGAAAACGTTTTACAAACTCAACTGCATAAGGCAAATGTTTGGGTAAAATTAGAATATCATACGTAAAGTTATACTTTTCTAATTGGGCTATTCCTTTACAAAAATCGTCGCCTAACAGGAAATCATCATCTGGTTCAGCTTGAGCAATGTGCCGAAAACCTTTTAACTTTTCGAATCGTGAAAAATAGTCTAATCTGGATTCCAAATCGGCACTTCGCAAATCGACCCAACCCACGACGCCTTTGATGAAATTGTTATTTTGGGCTAGTTCCAACAAAAAATGGGTTTCTTCTTCACTTTGGTCGGCTTGGACTGCTATACAACCATCGATTTGATTTTCTTTTAATATTGGTTCTAAATCTTTGGGCAAAAAATCCCGCTGAATGATTTTCATATCATCAGAAATCCAAGCATCTTTTACCGGATGATATTTCCAAAAATGTTGGTGACTGTCTATTTTTTTCATTTAATACAGAGCTATCTTTTTTTGCCTAAAATTCACAGATTAAATCGGTTTTTTCGAAAATCTGTGAATTATTGGCACATTTTATTGTTACTTGAGTTCGAATATTTTTTCCATCAGCATCCATTTCTCCCCCGGTTTTGCCCAAGGTAATGCTTGTTGAAATTTCCACATCAAATCTTCCCATTCTTGTACTTTGGGATTAGAAGCATCGGCTACAGATTTTTTTTCAAAAGAAAATTCTTCGTTGGCTTCGATAATCATAAACATACGATTTCCAACACTATAAATATCTAATATTGTAATTCCCGAATCTTTGATACTTTTGATAATTTCTGGCCATACTTCTTGATGATAGGCCTTGTATTCCGCCATTAATTTCGAATCGTCTTTCAGGTCTAATGCTAGACAAAATTTTTGTGTTTTCATATTGTCAATTAATAACTTTAACATTTAATTTATTGAATTTTTTTACCATACAAGGCATATAAGTTCATTTAAGAAACAATCTAAAATAGTTTAATCTGTAGTCAAAAATTCAAACTCTGAAATCTCTATTTATAAGCTACAGCCTGTTGTTTACTGCTTCCTAACCCTTCCATACCTAATTCAATCACGTCACCTGCTTTTACATAAATTGGGTTTGGTTTAATTCCCAATCCTACTCCTGGAGGTGTTCCTGTGCTAACTACATCGCCTGGAAGTAACGTCATAAATTGACTTAAATAATGTACTAAAAATGGTATTTTGAAAACCAAATTAGAAGTATTACTATTTTGGAATGTTTTGCCATTCACGGTCAACCACATAGACAGATTGTTGACATCGGCAATTTCATCAGTTGTTGCCAAAAACGGCCCGAGTGGTGCGAAGGTATCGCATCCTTTTCCTTTTGCCCATTGTCCGCCACGTTCCAATTGGTAGGCTCTTTCGCTGTAATCGTTGTGCAAACAATATCCCGCTACATAATTCATAGCATCAGCTTCATCAACATAACTGGCTTTTTTACCAACTACAAACGCCAACTCAATTTCCCAGTCGGTTTTCTCACTGTTTTTTGGTATAATTACATCATCATTTGGTCCACACAAAGCTGTAGTTGATTTGAAGAAAATGATTGGTTCAGTAGGAATTGGCGCATTGGTTTCAAGACAATGATCGACATAATTCAATCCTATGCAAATGATTTTTGACGGTCTAGCCACTGGTGAACCCAAACGAACAGACGCATCTACTTCTGGCAATACAGGATTACTTTCTAGTGCTTTTTTTAGTTTTTCTAATCCTTTTTCTTCAAAAAAAGATTCATTGTAATCTGCAACAATTGAAGAAACATCAAATCTTTTTTCTTCAATTAAAATTCCTGGTTTCTCTTGACCAGCTGCTCCAAAACGTATTAGTTTCATTTTATTTTATTTAGTTTTTAAAAGAATAATTCAACAATTTATTACCAACATCTAATTTAGAATATTTCCTTGATTTACATTCAGTAAAGGGTAATTTTTTTTCTAATTCATTATCAATTCAATAACAGCAATTTCTACATTTGGTTTATTTACTGGTAGTGCCAAAACCAATTCTCCAGCTACTTTTTCAGAATCGGGTTGGTGTTGTGATTTGCTAATAAACTTAATTTCGGAATTGTCGTGAAGAAATTGTGCATACTTCACTTTTCCTAACATTTCTGGTAAAACAATTTTCCCCATTGGATAATTCATCAGGTGTAAATACAATCGCTTTGTTTTTGGATTATAGGTATAAATACAATTCGCTGGAACTTTGTATTCGTCCGGAGCTTGGGTGCAACCGTATATAGAAGGACTGTTGTATTTCATCCAGTCGCCCATTGCTTTCAAGGCATATTCAGTGCGGTAATCTAAATAGCCACGAGCTGTTGGTCCTACATTCAAAAGTAAATTTCCGCCTTTGCTCACATTTTCGATTAGCATGGATAGTAGTTGGTTAGGACTTTTCCAATTCTTTTCGTCACGGTAATACCCCCACGAACCAGAAAAAGTTTGGCAAGATTCCCAAGGAACTTTTTTACCATCTATTTCTGGCCATTTTGCCGGTACATATTGTTCTGGAGTTACAAAATCCCAACCGCCTTCTACTTTATTTAAATCCAACCGATTGTTTACTAAAATATTAGGTTGCAATTTTCGAACTGTTTTCAATAAATCTTCAGACGCCCATTCGTTATGACCTTTTTCTTTATATGAAAAGTCAAACCATATCAAACTGATTTCTCCATAATTGGTTAGCAATTCTGTTACTTGATTTTTCATATAAGCCCGGTATTTGTTCATATCCCGAGTTTTATTGATGCTGTCCATCTTAGCAACATTATCTTTTGGTTTTAAGGGATGAAATTGATCCAATGTAAAATCGGGATGATGCCAATCTATCAATGAATAGTAAAAACCTACTTTGATTCCTTCGGCTCGCATAGCGTCAGCAACTTCCTTTAAAGCATCTCTTTTGAATGGCGTGTTGGTAATTTTATAATCGGTAAACTTGCTGTCCCAGTTGCAAAAACCCTCGTGATGTTTGGCAGTGATAACAAAGTATTTCATTCCGGCTTCTTTTGCCATTCTTGCCCACTCTTTGGGTTGGAACAAATCGGGATTGTAAATTTCAAAATACTTTTGATATTCTTCGTTAGTTATTTTCTCGTTGCTGCGAACCCATTCGTGGCGGGCAGGCATTGCATACAATCCCCAATGGCAAAACATTCCGAAACGGGCTTCGGTCCACCATTTCATTCTTTCTGTTTTTTGTTCTGGCGTTTCTTTGGGTAATTGTGCTTGTACGTTTCCAGCAATTAGTAAAACAGCTGCAAGGGTTAAAAGTGCTTTTTTCATAGTTAATTTATTTTGGTGTTATTATTTTTTTGTTGTTAGGAGAATCTATTTAGACCTAACAGGTTTTTAAAACCTATTTGGTCTTCGGTTTAAATACAAAGTTATAAATTCAAATTTGGTTTTACATTATTTACTAAATTCTAATTGCCATTTAATTGTTTTGGTTTCTTTGCTTTTAATCAATAATCGAATCCAACCAGTTTCTATTGATGGAAGGATTTCTATCGAAACATCCTTATATTTTTTGGATAATGCAACCGATTTTACTTGTCTAATTTCCCCATCGTTTATTCCAGCAACTCTAATTTCATAAGGATCATTGGCAATGAGTTTGCTTTCGCCAAAAAGAATATTATTTTTCCAATCTTCTTTAACCAAATCAATCATTCCTTGCGTAACGTGCTGAGAAGTTGAGACTACAACGGGATGATTTGTTTTGGCACGAACAGCAATCACCTGGCAAGATTCAGCCATTAAATCCTCTGAAATTGAAATAGCAATATTGTTTATTGGACGATTATTCCAAAAGTCAAAACCATAATAATTCGTATTGGCTTTTAGACCAGCCCAAACTAAATCGCATTGAATGGTTTGTGTGGTGAGATCCCAATTGTATAAACCAACTACATTGCGTTCGGTTCCTGTTTTTGCATCAGATGCTAACCAAATAGAAGGCAATGTTTTTGAGAAAGCATCTACTGGTCGAGCGACACCAGTGTGCGAAGCCATTGTATGTCTCATAATTTCAAGACGTTCATCGGGTAAATTGGGCAACCAATCGCTACTCAAAAAAAACTGTCCCGAAACAGCCACAAAAGAAGGCAATAATTGCGCTCTAGTTATACTGCCAATTCCTTTACTAGCACCATCAGTAGCTGCACTTCCTTTTTCTCTTATCGGACAAGGGTCTGGGTCATTCCACCACACTCTACCATTAAGAAAATATAATCTGGAAGCTCGAATTGCTCCAGTGCGAATACCTTGACCATCGTGATTAAAATCTGGACCAATTCGCATCGCATCTACTAAGCCTATAGAAGCGCCAAAGGAACGCATATTTTGACTCACACAACAACCCGATAAAAACACTTTCCCGCTCGTGGATTTTCTAAT
>CAMBHH010000070.1 GCA_945866505.1 Flavobacterium psychrophilum | reverse complement strand
AAACCCTCGACGTTTAGCGAAGTTAATTGATTTCGACTACAATCTAAGACTTCAAGATTAGATAAATCAACAAGATTTAAGCTACTCAAAGCACTATATTTACAGTACAATTCTTTCAAGTTTGTAAATTTTTCTATACCTACTAAAGAAGTAATGATGCCTGCAGAGACCTGTAAATAACTTACTTGAAGTGCTTCTGTTTCCTGTATTTGTTTATCATTATTAGCATCAATTTCAAAATAATTTCCAGCTAAATCTTTTGCATTGTAGAGCGACTCCAACAAACTCGCTTTAAAATTCGCATCAGGAATAGTTACAATTTGTGCGTTTGCAGTAGTAAAAAAGCTAAAAGCTAGTAGTACAAAGTAGATTTTTTTCATTTGGAGATATTTAAGTGGTAAATATAGGAATTATGAATTTAATTTCTTTTCTAAAAAATGTAAACACAACAATGATGTTACAATAAATTTGTATTTTTGTACAGCAAACCTAAAGAATGAAATATCAAAGATATGAATATCAGACCGAAGACGAACTTCATTATTTTGAGTTTACAAGTATTGGTGCGAAAGGAGAGATTAAAAAAATAGTCGAATACACAAAGGTAAGCATTGATAATATTTACAATCTTGGCTTTGGAGATTATGACAAAGAAGGCAACAGAATTGACGACAAAATTGTTACAAATAACGGAGATAGTCAAAAAGTTCTTGCAACGGTAGTTTCAACAGTATATGCTTTTACAGGTAAGTATCCTAATTCTTGGGTTTTTGCAACAGGAAGCACAGAGGTTAGAACTCGATTATACAGGATGGGAATAACTAATAATTTAGCCGAATTGCAAGTAGATTTTTTTGTATACGGTTTGAAAATGGATGAAAGTCTGGAAGAATTTATAATTGGAGAAGATTATCTAGGATTTTTAGTAACTAGAAAAAATAAAAACATAAAATTATGAACATAAGTGATTTAAATAAAGCAAAAGTTCCAATTGTAAAAATTGATAAATCTTTGGAGCGATTCAGAGGAAAGGTATTGTTTCCTGAAAAATTGGAGTTGGCAAATAAATTATTGGTAAATGTAAAGTTGCCTAAAATAAAGTCATAAATATTTTCCGGCTAAGAACAACTAGGTTTAATTTGTTACTCAATATTTTAAATCACAGATTTAAACTTCATAGGTTTTCTTTTTCCAGTTCATCACAAAAAACATCAAAATCAGTAACATCGTCGGGATTTTGTTTGTAATCCCTCAATCTGCTATCTATGATCTCTTTGTGCCATTGCGGAATATCTTCTTCTGGGCTAGAAGGAAAAATAATAACTTCTACACTACTCGCCGTAAAATCATCTGGAAGGTCAACGGTAAATGTATGATTCTTAACTTCTAATATTTGTTTTATAGCTTGCATATTTTTTGATTTTAAACAAAAGTACTAAAATAAGTATTGTTAAGAACAAAAAAAAACCTCATTGGTTCTGATCTATCATTTCTTAAATTGTATATTCTAATTTTTAAAATAAACAATACCTAATGCCGCCCCCAAATTCTTTTTCTGACAAAAGAACATCGCTATATGATTATGTTATTCTTATGACGCTAACCAGAAAAACTACAAAAACACTTTTATCTTAAAGAAATTTACTCCTTCACAAATCGCGAACTCGAACGCCAGTAATTGACTTATTTAGATTTATCTCCCACAAAATAATCGTTTGAGTTTTTGAACAACACATTAAAAGTGGTCAAACTACCATAAATTCTGGTGATGTATTGTTGCAAATCAATTTTCTCGGCTTCGTCAAGATTACTCGCATTAATCTTTTGTTCCATCACTCTAATTCTATCTCGAACCATCGTTATTTTATGAAAAAAAGTATCAATGGGTACCTCTTTATTTTGAGTTGCGGTTCCTGGTTCCAGAATGATTTTACCACCTTTCCATTTATCGGCAATGGGAACTATTTGGGAAACATCACTCCATTTTTGCAATAAATTCTTCAAGGATTTTTCGACATCCCGAAAACTAACCGAATCCACCTCGCCTTGAAGTGCTTCAATAATTTCAAAATCGCTGTCTATTTCGATAGTTTCCAATCCGCTTTCTATGAAAGTAACCCAATAATGCTTGGAAGTTACATTGGTTACTACTCCAAGTCCAAAATCTGCGTTTTTTATGCGTGAGCCAATTCCTAAAATATTCATCTTGTTTTTTTTTTTTCAAATGTAAAAAATTTATCTAATTCAAAGAATGCAATTAGTCCATTTTCAAACCATATCCTATTGAAACAAATACATCAGTTTTTATCCGCGTTTTCGAGCTAGCGAATCGGTTGTATCTACGTCCATTTTTATATATAATTTAAGTATAAACTTCCCTTTTGTTGTACTGAAAGAATAAATCAAAATGGTAACTTTGCGCTTTGCCAAAATTCTATGCTAGAAAACGATAACAACATTGAAGTATTGGGTGCGGGAGTACACAATCTAAAAAATATAGATGTTAAAATTCCAAGAGAAAAACTAGTGGTGATTACTGGACTTTCAGGTTCTGGAAAATCATCCTTGGCTTTCGACACAATTTATGCCGAAGGTCAACGGCGTTATGTTGAAACTTTTTCGGCTTATGCCAGACAATTCCTTGGCGGATTGGAACGTCCTGATGTCGATAAAATTGATGGACTTTCACCAGTAATTGCCATTGAACAGAAAACCACCAGCAAAAGTCCACGCTCGACCGTTGGCACCATTACCGAGATTTATGATTTCCTACGTTTGTTATATGCTCGTGCCGCTGATGCTTACAGCTACAACACAGGCGAAAAAATGGTTTCCTATGACGATGAGCAAATCAAGGAGTTGATTACCCAAGATTTTGCCGGAAAACGAATCAATATTTTGGCACCCATTATTCGCGCTAGAAAAGGACATTATGCCGAATTATTCCAGCAAATTGCCAAACAAGGCTTCCTGAAAGTTCGCATCAATGGAGACATCAAAGACATTACCACGGGAATGAAACTCGACCGTTACAAAACGCACGACATCGAAATCGTGATTGATCGAATGGTTATTGAAGACACTCCTGATAACGAAAAGCGTCTGACCGAAAGTATCAAAACGGCGATGTATCAGGGTGAAAATGTGTTAATGATTTTAGATCAAGATACGAATGAAATCCGATTTTTTAGTCGGAATTTAATGTGTCCTACAACTGGAATTTCCTATCAAAATCCGGAACCGAACTTGTTTTCCTTCAACTCACCAAAAGGCGCTTGCGACCATTGCAAAGGTTTGGGAACGGTAAATGAAATCAACATCAAAAAGATTATTCCCAATCCAAAACTTTCAATAAACAAAGGTGGTTTTGCTCCTTTGGGCGAGTATAAAAGCAGCTGGATGTTCAAGCAATTGGAAATCATTGGCGAAAAATACGGCTTCAAATTAACTGATTCCATTTCGACAATTTCTGAGGACGCTATGGAAATGATTTTGAATGGTGGCAAAGAAAAATTCTCAGTCGAATCGAAAGTCTTGGGCGTTACTAAGGAATACAAAATTGAGTTTGAAGGCATTTCTCATTTCATCAAAAACCAACACGACGAAAGCGGTTCAACCACGATACGCCGTTGGGCAAAGGAATTTATGGACGAAGTAAACTGTCCGGTTTGTGATGGTTCAAGATTGAAAAAAGAAGCCTTGTTTTTCAAAATCAACGAGAAAAATATAAGCGAATTATGCAATATGGATATTTCGGATGTAACGGCTTGGTTTCTGGATTTAAACAACTATTTATCGGACAAACAAAAAACAATTGCTACCGAAGTCATCAAGGAAATCAAGGATAGACTGAACTTTTTGATGAATGTTGGCTTGGATTATTTGGCTTTAAGTCGAAGTTCGAAATCACTTTCTGGTGGTGAAGCACAACGCATTCGATTGGCAACTCAAATTGGGTCACAATTGGTGGGCGTTTTATATATTTTGGACGAACCGAGCATTGGTTTACACCAAAGAGATAATGACAAATTGATTCATTCTTTGGAACAATTGCGCGATATTGGAAATTCTGTAATCGTAGTTGAACACGATAAAGATATGATTCTTCGTGCCGATTATGTCATTGATATTGGTCCAAAAGCGGGAAAACACGGTGGCGAAATCATCAGTAAGGGAACGCCTGCCGAAATATTGAAAGACCACACTTTGACGGCTTCTTATTTGAACGGTGAAATGGAAATCGAAGTTCCAAAAAAACGTCGTGAAGGCAATGGAAATTTCCTAAAACTGACTGGAGCGACTGGAAATAACCTAAAAAATGTATCGATAGAATTGCCTTTGGGTAAAATGATTTGCGTAACCGGTGTTTCGGGAAGCGGAAAATCGACATTGATTAATGAGACCCTCTACCCTATTTTGAACGCCTTTTATTTTAATGGTGTCAAAAAACCGAAACCCTACAAAAAAATTGAAGGTTTAGAATTCATTGACAAGGTAATTGATATTGACCAAAGCCCCATTGGAAGAACACCACGTTCGAATCCTGCTACTTATACTGAGGTTTTCACCGAAATCAGAAACCTGTTTACAATGACTTCCGAAAGTATGATTCGAGGTTATAAAGCGGGACGTTTTAGTTTTAATGTAAAAGGTGGACGTTGCGAAACCTGCGAAGGCTCGGGCGTTCGAACCATTGAAATGAACTTTTTGCCCGATGTGTATGTAGAATGCGAAACCTGTCAGGGTAAACGTTTCAACAGAGAAACTTTGGAAATTCGATACAAAGGAAAATCCATTTCGGATGTGTTGAATATGACCATTGACGAATCCGTTCCTTTCTTTGAACCAATACCAAAAATTTATCGAAAAGTAAAAACTTTGCAAGATGTTGGTTTGGGTTATATTACTTTAGGACAACAAAGTACAACACTTTCTGGTGGTGAAGCGCAACGCATCAAACTAGCGGGAGAATTGGCTAAAAAAGATACTGGAAATACCTTTTATATTCTCGATGAACCTACGACTGGATTGCATTTTGAAGACATTCGGGTGTTGATGGAAGTGATTAATAAATTGGTAGATAAAGGCAATACCATCTTGATTATCGAACACAATATGGATGTAATCAAACTAGCTGATTATATCATCGATATTGGTCCAGAAGGCGGAAAAGGTGGCGGAGAAGTTGTTGCCAAAGGAACCCCTGAAGAAGTCGCTAAAATTAAAAAAAGCTACACAGCCCAGTTTTTGAAAAAAGAGTTATCTTAGAAAAAAATACGAAAATGAAATTAGAAGATTTTGACAACGAAGAGGACAAAGTAATCCAAGATAAACTGAAACAAAAAACCTGGAACGAGATTCGATCCAATGACAGTTGGGCTATTTTTAAAATTATGGCCGAGTTTGTACGAGGTTATGAAAATATGGCAAGAATTGGTCCTTGCGTCACCATTTTTGGTTCGGCGCGTAAAAAACCAGAGGATCAATATTATGTATTGGCTGAGAAAATTGCTTACAAAATCAGTAAATCTGGTTATGGCGTCATCACAGGTGGTGGCCCTGGAATTATGGAAGCAGGTAATAAAGGTGCACATCTTGGTGGCGGAATTTCAGTAGGTTTGAATATCGACTTGCCCTTCGAACAGCACTTTAATCCGTACATTGACCACGACAAAAATTTAAATTTTGATTATTTCTTTGTTAGAAAAGTGATGTTTGTAAAATATTCGCAAGGATTTGTGGTGATGCCGGGAGGATTTGGAACCTTGGATGAAATGTTTGAAGCAATGACCTTGATCCAAACCAAGAAAATTGGAAAATTCCCTATAATACTAGTTGGTACTGAATTTTGGTCAGGATTAATCGGATGGATAAAAACGGTTATGGTCGAAAGAGAAAAAACAATAAATGCGGCGGATTTGGATTATCTTAAAATTGTAGATACCGAAGATCAGGTAGTTGATATTCTGAATAAATTTTACAAAAAATACGATTTGTCTCCAAATTTTTAAACATTTACATCAAATCACTTTAGAAATTTAAAACGACACCTTGAAATCATCTCCTAACTATATTGTATTTATACTTTTTCTATTTACTTGTTCGAAACAATACGGGCAACACCTTTCTAAAATAGAGGTTGAGGTCAACGTGGAAAAAAAAACCTTGATTGTACAACAGAAAATAGAGTTTTTTAATCAATCGGAAGATACTTTGACTAGGATTGTATTGAATGATTGGAACAATGCCTATTCCACTAAAACAACGCCGTTGGCGAAACGATTTTCGGACGAATTTTATAGAGGTTTTCATTTGGCAACGGAAAAAGAGCGAGGAAGCACGACCAATTTAAGTATTTCTACGGCTGATACTACAAAGCTATTTTGGGAGAGAACGGACAAAAATCCAGATTTTGTTGTCGTTAAATTAGACAAAAAATTACCGCCTTACCAGAAAATAGTTATACATCTTACTTATACAGTAAAAGTTCCCAGTGATAAATTTACTCATTATGGCTATTCTGATAATGGTGGAATATATCTTAAAAACTGGTTTCTTACTCCTGCCCGATTTGAAAATCATTCGTTTGCCGAGTATAGTAATTTAAATTTAGATGATGTTGCCAATGCAATTTCAGATTTTGATATTTTGGTGAAAGTTCCCAGCCTGTCCGGCAGGCAGGCAAAGAGTTTCGAGTTAACAACTGATTTAAATGAGGAGAAAACCAATCCCATTGAAAATTGTACTGTTTACAAACTGAAAGGAACTAACCGAACCGACTTTAGTATTTTTATAGAACCTAAAGCAAGTTTCAACAGTTTCAAAAATAGTGCGATTGAAGTTTTGACGAATTTAAAAGGGAACAAAACAGACGAGATTCAAAAAGCAATTGCGATAGATCGAGTAGTGAATTTTACGAAAAATTTAGTTGGAAAACCCCATTACGATAAAATTACAGTTTCCCAAGCTGATTATGATCGAAATCCTTTTTATGGATTGAATCAGATGCCTAGTTTTTTAGTTCCATTTCCGGATGAATTCCTTTTTGAAATTAAATTTTTAAAAACGTATTTGAACAATTATCTGAAAAATAATTTGAAGTTAGACCCAAGAAAAGACAACTGGATCTATGATGGAATTCAGGTTTATGCGATGATGCAATACATGAAGGAAAATTATCCAGATTGCAAAATGACTGGACAAATTTCCAAATTTAAACTGTTCAAAGGCTACCATTTATTAAACCTAGATTTCAACGAGCAGTTCAGTTATTTTTATTTGCTGATGGCTCGAAAAAATCTGGATCAACCACTTGGCGCGCCAAAAAATACTTTGATAAAATTTAATGAGCAAATCGCAAGTAAATACAGAGCAGGCTTGAGTTTAATCTATCTTGATGATTATCTTGGAAACGGTTCTTTACCCAGTAGCATTCAGCAATTTAATACCTTAAATACCACACAGATTTGCGCCGCAAATGATTTTGAAACAATTATAAAATCGAGTACTACTAAAGAAATCGACTGGTTTTTTAAAACCATTATCCGTTCAAGAGAAATTATTGATTACAAGTTTTCTAATGTGACAAAAAACAAAGATAGTGTTTCATTTTCGTTGAAAAATAAGACCAATATTGCCGTACCCATTCCGATTTACGGACTAAAAAATGATACTATCGTCTTTAAAAAATGGATAGAACCACAATTAAATGATAGCATTTATACCTTAGCAAGAAAGCAGGCGAATAAAATTGTTATCAATTATAAAAATGAAGTTCCAGAGTTCAATTTAAGAAATAACTGGAAAAAATTAGGAGGATTTTTTCCCAATAGTCGACCTTTCAAATTTGCTTTTGTCAAGGACTTAGAAGACCCCTATTACAATCAAATTATTTATGCACCAATATTGACTTATAATTTGTATGACGGGCTTTCGCCGGGAATGCGTTTCCACAATAGAGCCATTCTGAATCGACCTTTTGTGTACGACATCAATCCTACTTATGCAACAAAATCGAATATGATAACCGGTTCAGCCATTTTTATGCTGAACAAGGACTATCGAGACAACAAATTGTTCAGCGTAAGGTATTCTATTAGCGGCAATTATTTCCATTATGCGCCTGATGCAACCTACCTAAAAATAAACCCAATGGTTTTGATGCAATTTCGGGAGGATAATTACAGAGACAATAGAAAACAACTACTGCTTTTTCGTCAGGTAATAATAAATCGAGAAAAAAGCGAAGTAGTTATTGATAATTCTCTGCAAGATTATTCGGTTTTTGATATAAAATATATTAACTCAAGAACGGAATTGACCAACCATATTAGCTTTGTTGGAGACGTTCAGTTTTCAGGCGAATTTGGTAAAATTTCTACTGAAATGCAGTATCGAAAACTTTTTGAAGACAATCGCCAACTCAATCTCCGAATGTATGCAGGCGCTTTTACATACAACAACAGCAACTCTAATTTTTACAGTTTTGCATTAGACCGCCCAACGGATTATCTTTTTGATTATGCTTATTTGGGGAGATCATCACAAACTGGACTAGTAAGTCAAGAATTTATTTTGGCAGAAGGTGGTTTTAAATCGAAGTTGACACCTTCTTATGCCAATCGATGGATTACAACTATAAATGGAAGCTACTCTATTTGGAATTGGATTGAAGCGTATGGAGATATTGGACTTGTAAAAAATAAGAATCAAAAAGCACAATTGCTTTTTGATAGTGGTATTCGCTTGAATCTTTTGACCGATTATTTTGAATTATTTTTCCCAATTTACTCTAGTAAAGGTTGGGAAATTTCGAAACCCAATTACAACGAAAAAGTACGATTTGTTATTACACTCAATCCTGATAAATTCATCCAGCTTTTTACCAGAAAATGGTTTTGATGGAATAAAAACACTGAAAGACATTGGATAAAAATTATATTATTATCAATGATATTTCATTATAAATATACATTTTACAAGAAAGGTACCTAATTTCAATGTTTATTAGAAAAAATTAAATTCTATTTCTCACGATGAGTGATGAAAATAACTAGTTTTTAAGTAAATTTGTAGCTTAGTAATACTTCTTGCATTATGATAAAAGAAAAAACCACTACCACACTAACTTTTGACGACTTTAAAACTGAAGTTTTAAAGGACTACAAAATTGCGATCACAAGCAGAGAATGTAGCCTTTTGGGACGTAAAGAAGTTTTGACCGGCAAAGCAAAGTTTGGGATTTTTGGTGACGGAAAAGAAGTTCCGCAGCTAGCCATGGCAAAGTTTTTTAAAGAAGGTGATTTTCGTTCAGGATACTACCGCGATCAAACTTTTATGATGGCTATTGGCGCGTTGACACCGCAACAATTCTTTGCAGGACTTTATGGTCACACTGATATTTCTCAGGAGCCAATGTCAGCCGGAAGGCAAATGGGTGGTCATTTCGGTACACACAGCATCAATGAAGATGGTAGTTGGAAAGATTTGACAAAACAAAAAAATTCGAGTGCTGATATTTCTCCAACAGCTTCGCAAATGCCAAGAATGTTGGGACTTGCTCAAGCATCAAATATCTACAGAAGTATTCCGAAACTAGCTCATAAATCGAATTTTTCGATTGGTGGAAATGAGATATCGTGGGGAACTATTGGTAATGCAAGCACATCCGAAGGTTTATTTTTTGAAACGATAAATGCCGCTGGAGTTTTGCAAGTACCTCTTATTTTAAGTGTTTGGGATGACGAATACGGAATTTCTGTTCACGCAAAACACCAAACCACCAAAGAAAGTATCTCGGAGATTTTGAAAGGGTACCAAAGAGATGAAAACCAAAATGGTTTCGAAATAATAAAAGTACAAGGCTGGGATTATCCAAGTTTAATCGAAACTTATGAAAAAGCTGCCGATTTAGCTCGTGAATTTCACGTTCCAGTTTTGATTCACGTAACACAACTTACACAACCGCAAGGCCACTCAAGTTCAGGTTCTCACGAAAGATATAAAGATGCAAATAGATTGCAATGGGAAAGAGATTTTGATTGTATTCGACAAATGAAATTGTGGATGATTGCCATCAACATTGCTTCTTCAGAAGAAATTGAAGAAATTGATCTCATTACAAAAAAAGAAGTATTAGAAGCCAAAAAATTAGCTTGGAATGCTTTTCTGACTCCAATAATTGAAGAACAAAAAAGTCTTGTTCAGTTGTTAGAAAAAATTGCACCTACTAGCAAAAACAGTGATAAAATTACGAAGCTAAAAACGAATTTAAGCATTATCAAATCTCCATTGAAAAAGGAAATTCTCAGTACAGCTCGAAAGGTTTTAAGATTGGTAATAAATGAAAATAGCCAACCCGAAGTAGCAGCTTGGATAACCAATTACTTCGATGTAAATCAACCCAAATTCAGCAAGAATTTATTTTCAGAATCAAATTTGCATGTGTGTTCAGTAAAAGAAGTTTTACCACAGTACGAAGACAATGCCAAAGCAGATACAGATGGCCGAATGATTCTGCGTGATAATTTCAATGTTCTTTTTACAAAGCATCCCGAAGTTTTAATTTTTGGCGAAGATGCAGGGAGCATAGGGGATGTAAATCAAGGGTTGGTTGGATTGCAAGAAAAATTTGGAGAAATTCGTGTTGCCGATGTTGGCATTAGAGAAGCGTCCATTATTGGTCAAGGAATTGGAATGGCATTGCGAGGCCTTCGTCCGATTGCCGAAATTCAATATTTAGATTATTTATTGTACGCCGTTCAGATTTTGAGTGACGACCTAGCCACATTACAATATCGAACCCTTGGCAAACAAAAAGCACCGCTTATCATTAGGACACGTGGTCACAGATTAGAAGGCATTTGGCATTCAGGTTCGCCGATGGGAATGCTTATCAATGCACTTAGAGGTATTCATATTTTGGTTCCTAGAAACATGACCAAAGCGGCTGGTTTTTATAACACTTTGCTAGAATGTGACGAGCCAGCACTTGTCGTAGAATGTCTGAATGGTTACCGATTAAAAGAAAAAACGCCCTTGAATTATGGTGAATTCAAAACACCAATTGGAGTGGTTGAAACGATAAAGGAAGGCTCTGATATTACCTTAGTTTCATATGGTTCTACTCTGAGATTGGTAGAAACTGCGGCCAAAGAACTACTGGAAATTGGTATCGATTGCGAAATAATTGATATTCAATCCTTGCTTCCTTTTGACGTCAATCACGATATTGTTAAAAGTATAGCCAAAACCAATCGTTTGCTAATCATTGACGAAGACGTTCCTGGAGGAGCATCGGCTTACATTTTGCAACACATTATCGAAAATGAAAACGGTTACAACCATTTGGATAGCAAGCCACAAACCTTGACTGCCAAAGCGCATAGACCTGCTTACGGCACTGATGGAGATTATTTTTCGAAACCCTCTATTGAAGATATTTTCGAAAAAGTATATGGGATGATGAACGAAGTTAACCCTTCCAAATTTCCTGTTTTGTATTAGAAACTAGTTTTGAACCATGTAAGGCAATTAAGGTCATTTAAGACATAATTAGTAAAGAATAATGCCAATCCTAAAACTAGGATTGGCGTTTTTATTTTAAATTACCTATAAATTTTCTTATATATTAGGAATTCAATTCCTAATATGCAAGAAAAAAACATATTAAAAAATATTTCCTCATTAATTTTCAATCCAAAACAAAAAATTTACGACATTTATATTAATTAAAATTGCAAATTACTCGTTCATTCATTAAACCTTAAAATTATGGAAATTAATAAAAAAGTAAGGAGTAAAAAATTAAATACAAGAGTAGATTTAACCGCAATGGTTAGCGTATCATTTTTGTTGATTATTTTTTTTATGGTAACAAAGGAATTATCTAAACCAAATGGAATGTCCTTAGGATTACCTGACAATGGTATTAGTTGCGGTTCCTATGGTTGTAGTTCTGGCACTGAAATGCGCACTGTAACTGTTTTACTTGATAAAAATGACAAAATGATTGTTTACAGTGGGCTTTTGGCATATCCTTTAGATAGTCCCAAAGAAGTAAACTATGGTAAAGATGGAATCCGTAAAGAATTATTCAACAAAAACAAAGCTGTTCGGGAATATTCTGCAAAATATGGAAGACTTAATAGAGGAGCAATTGTAATTATAAAACCATCCAAAAAATGCAACTATAAAAACTTGGTTGATATTCTTGATGAAATGGCAATTGCAGACATACAAACTTATGTAATTGTAAACGATTATACTCCTGAAGAAACAAAATTATTAGCTGCAAAATAGTTTTCTATACAATTAGTTTCACCATTCAGTGCAAAACCAAAACCCTAACCGATGTTCAAATCGACAAAATTATGAGCAAATTACAAAAGAATCTGGAAACCGAATTGGGAGCTAGTTTGAGGTAATTTTATTGACCATATAAGTCATTTAAGTTTTGTAAAATGTAAAATGCCAATCCTGATTTTAGGATTGGCATTTTTATTTTTAATCTTTTATAAGTCTAATTCCTCGAACCCCTGCTTCAGTTTTATTGTCACAGATTCACAGATTAAAAAGATTTTTGAAAATATGTGAATCTGTGGCAAAAAAAAATCCGTGACCCGAGCGTAACGAACTAAGAAAGCAAAACCGTAAAAATCTGTGAATCTGTGGCAAAAAAAATCCCACGCTTTAGCGTGGGACTCTCTATATTCAAACAATTAAAAGATTATTTCTTTTTCTCGTTTTTTTCCATTTTGGCTTTCAAACCAGCAAGAATATCATTGTTATCTCCAAGAGTTGCAGCTGGTGCATTTGTTGTAGACGCAACTGCTTCTTGAACTGCTTTTACTGCTTTTTCTTCTTCCTCACGGAAAATAGCCGTGTGAGAGGCTACTACTCTTTTGAATTCTTTGTTGAATTCGATTACTTTGAAGTCAGCAGTATCACCTTTTTTCAATTTCTTACCGTCTTCTTTTTCAAGGTGACGAGTTGGAATGAAAGCAACGATATCATCACCAAATTCTACAGTAGCTCCTTTGTCAACAATTTCAGAGATTTCTCCTGAGTGGATAGTTCCCACTGCGAATGAATCTTCGTATTGATCCCAAGGATTAGCAGTAGTTTGTTTGTGACCTAAAGATAATTTACGTCCATCAACATCTAATTCTAATACTACTACGTCTAATTTTTCACCAACATTCACAAATTCAGATGGGTGTTTGATTTTCTTAGTCCAAGAAAGGTCAGAGATATAAATCAATCCGTCGATACCTTCTTCTAATTCTACGAAAATTCCAAAGTTTGTAAAGTTTCTTACGATACCTACATGTTTAGAACCTACAGGATATTTAGCAGTGATATCAGTCCAAGGATCTTGCGTCAATTGTTTAATACCCAATGACATTTTACGATCGTCTCTGTCTAAAGTTAATATTTGAGCTTCAACAACATCACCTACTTTTACGAAATCTTGAGCAGAACGTAAATGAGTTGACCATGACATTTCAGAAACGTGAATCAAACCTTCAACACCTTCAGCTACTTCGATGAAAGCACCGTAATCAGCGATAACTACTACTTTACCTTTTACTTTGTCACCAATTTTAAGATCAGCGTTCAAAGCATCCCAAGGGTGAGCGTTCAATTGTTTCAATCCTAATTGGATTCTTGTTTTCTCATCATCAAAATCAAGGATAACCACGTTAAGAACTTGGTCTAATTCAAGAACTTCCGATGGGTGGTTGATTCTTGACCAAGAAAGGTCAGTAATGTGAATTAATCCATCAACACCACCAAGGTCAATAAACACACCATAAGAAGTAATGTTTTTAACAACACCTTCTAATACTTGTCCTTTTTGTAATTTTCCGATGATTTCTTTTTTCTGTACTTCAATATCCGCTTCGATAAGCGCTTTGTGAGATACAACAACATTTTTGAATTCGTGGTTGATTTTCACCACTTTGAATTCCATGTTTTTATTTACATATACATCGTAGTCTCTAATTGGTTTAACATCAATTTGAGAACCTGGAAGGAAAGCTTCAATTCCAAAAACGTCCACGATCATACCACCTTTAGTTCTGCATTTTACAAAACCAGTAACGATTTCACCTGTTTCGTTAGCCGAAATAACTCTATCCCACGATTTGATAGTACGTGCTTTTCTGTGAGATAATACTAACTGACCTGTTTTATCCTCACGGATGTCAATCAATACTTCTACTTTGTCACCTACTTTTAAAGCTGGATTGTAACGGAATTCGTTCAATGAAATAACACCTTCCGATTTTGCGTTGATATCAACGATAACGTCTCTATCAGTAATTCTAACAACGATACCTTCTACTACTTCTTCTTGATCTGTCGCGATAAAAGTTTTTGAAACTAGGTCTTCGAATTCTAATAAGTTTTCCTCATCTACGGCATCAATACCTTCTTCAAAGTTGTGCCAGTTAAAATTTGCTAAAAACTCTTCTTGTAATTTTACTTGTTCAGACATGCTGATTAAAAATTTGTATTCTGCATTTTCTCGAGTTTCATAACGTGCTAGAAAACAACAGAAGTTGTTTGTATAAATTAGTTTTTACCCAAAGGAAACTCTTATTCACCAAAAGGTGTGCAAAAGTAATTCTTTTATTTTGAACTACAAAATAATTCTCCAGAGATAATCTCTTGATTTTTAGGAGCAAGACTTTTTGGGGTTTTTACGGGCTCTGCTCCCGCTTTTCGTTGCAATCTTTTCCTTTTTAAAGAAAAAAGAAAAAGGATTTCCTCTGCAATCGGGGCTATTTATGACTTTTGGGATTTCAAAAAAACATCCTAAAAATCAATTCGTTTGCTAATTCAATTTGTCTTTTCAAATATATCCGGAATCAAAGTCTTTAAATAATCAGGTATTTTTGTTATTGAAGAAATTTTTCCTGATTCAATTGATAAAATATGGGTTGGATGCTTAAGGTATTTGGACGAATCGAATAAATCTATGTAATCAAAATAATCGAAAAAAGAATTTAGATTAACATATCCATCATAATACCGTTTCTCTATTTCTCTTTCAGGTACGTAATGCCCTCCATTTTCAACTCGAATAGCTACCCTTTTTTTAGCTTCTAGTATGGAGTCTAGACACAAAAAGATTAGATGCAAATCATATCCGTTATTTTTAAATAGTTCCGGCCAATGAAGCGGTGTCGAATTGAAGTTTGTCTCATAACAAAAGCTGGATTTGGTCTCGATTGCTATTTTTATTTGGTTTTCTAATTCATTAAATGCCATCCTATGAGCCATTGCCTCTTTGAACTCCGAATCAATCAAAGAATTATAGCATCTTAAAAATTGAGAATCATAATCAAAAGGAGTAAAATTGTTTGGAGCTAGCAGTTTAGAAAAAGTTGATTTTCCAGAGCCATTGCACCCTGCTATGATAAGCAAAACAGGCTTAGACATTCTTAAATTGTGGAGCTACAGCAGGCTTTTTTTGGTTTTTACCCAATTTGAGATTTTTTTCATAAACAGCAACTTGTTCCTTAACTAAAGGCATTGCTTTTTTCATTTGCTCTAATGCAAATTGCACTCTTTGATTAGTATTTGAAATATCTTTCATAATGACAAATTTACAAAAAAAATAAATAGTACAAATAGGCTAACAAAATAAAAAAAGCGGCTTTACTAATTGTCGTTATTGACTCTACAGAATCAGTTGCATCATTTGTAATAATATTATTATTATTTATATATTTGTTTGACAATCGCTAACCTGTTGTACGAAGTCTGAAGGGAAGTCAGTTGGTGATTGCCACTACCCAACTGAAATTAACAAAGGCTGACAATAAAATAAAGAATAATTAAAAAATTATAATCATGAAAACAATTCTAAAAACAGTTCTACTATTCGTACTAGTTACCACTATGGGATGTTCACAAAACGAAACCATTTCAATTGATGAATCCAATAAATTAATAGGTCATTGGATTAATCCTGTTTATACGGAAACAGAGATTCAGCTAACGAGAGCCAGTTCACTTAAAAGTGATGCGTATGGAATGTCATTTTTAGCAGAAAGTCAATGTGTCGAAAGAAGTTCTGGCTGGTGTGGCACGCCACCGTTAGTTTTTTCTGATTTTAAAGGCAGTTGGACGAGAACGGACTCCATTGTAGTTGTTACCATCAATAACGGAATTGGACTGCAAGATATAAAATGGACAATCAAAACCCTCGATGACAAAACTTTAATAATGGAAAGGTTTTGATCAACCCGA
>CAMBHH010000069.1 GCA_945866505.1 Flavobacterium psychrophilum | reverse complement strand
TTTACAAGGGCAGTATTAGAAGTTGTTGAAACTCCTACCCCGTTTACCGCTTTTACGCCTATTCTTAAAACATTGGTCGATACTGGTGTAGCGGCTGTTGTATTAAAATTATGTGTGTTTGCGCTTGTAACTCCAGCAAAATTAACTGTAATTACATTGGTTGTTCCTCCTGATAATTGGTTTACTCCTTCTGGTAACTCCCATTGGTAAGAAGTTGCTGTCGCGGATGGGGTTGCTGTTAGTCTTAACACTGTATTTGTGCCCATATATTTTGCAAACGATGTCACCGCTGTTGGGATACCACTTATAGGCGTTGGCAAAGAAAGGTCGTTCATTACAATTGCTGTTGGCGCAGTTGGTAATACTTTTGATATGGTTACAGATTTTGCAGTACCATTACAACCATTTGCATTTTGTGCATGTACTGTTATTGCTCCTACTGATCCTACTCCTGCTGCAATAGCATTAAAATTAACGTTTAAAACGTTGGCATTCGCTCCCGTTTGAGTTACTGTTCTTGTTCCCTCAGCTTGTCCAACAATTCTAACACCTGCGGGTACGGTCCAATAATAAGAATCACTTCCTACAAATTCAGGTACCCTATATGAAACTGTTGTTGTTGTTCCAACAAATGGACCAACCGCTAAAGTTGCTGCGGCGAATGTTCCTGCTGTTGTACCTGCTGTGTTGCTAGATATTGCACCTAGTACCTCAGTCGGTATAGCCATTACGTTTACCGCCATTGTAACTCGAGGCCCTTCAATACCACCTATAGTTTGTGATACATAATGCGTTTTAGTACCTACTATAGAAGTTGCAGGTGAAGGAGCTATAAGTGAAGCTTTTCCTCCCGAAGCAACGGTATACCATTTTACAACACTCCCAGGTACTGCAAAAACAGATCGAGATAAAGAGGAAACAACGGAACCTTTACATAAATTTACTGCAGAAGGTGCATCAAGATTTACTTCATCATAAAAATGATATGCTCCCGTTGATTTATTGAATGTTACAGTAAAATTTGATGCCTTAGAAACTACAATATTAGAGCCACCTTGGTTTGAGGTTCCTCCAGGAAAAGAACTACCTCCCCAATTGACATCCCACGAATTTCCTTGACGAAATTTTAGCTCTCCTAGACCTAATGTCAAACCTGATAATTTATAATTTACACCATCTTCTGTGGTCAAATTTGTGTTTGCGTCCCAGCCACTAGGCGTTGCGCTCCCAATCACTCCAATTGAAAGGTAATTAAAACTAAATACACCTGTAACTTTATTGAACATAATATTATAATCTCCAGCTAAAACTGGAATTGCAGCACCTCCAAGAGTCGCAATTCCGGAAGGAAATGAATTAGCTCCCCATGCATTTATATTTGTACCAGATTGACGGAAAATATAATCTCCTGCACTGATAGAATAATTATTTAAAAAATAATTTTCTCCATCAGTAGTAAAAAAATTGATGTCAGTTCCGCCAGTTTGAAAAAGACTAACTACAGGATAACCAGAGGTGAAAGTATATGCCCCTGTTTTTGTATTAAATGAAATAGAATAAATTCCAGCACTAACAGGAATATTGCCTCCAGTTAAAGTTGCAGTTCCTGTAGGAAAACCTGAACCTCCCCAAGAAACTGTCCATGCTTGATTCCTTCTAAATTTAAGTTCTCCGACGGTTAAAACTGCAGCATCAAGTGTGTAGTTTACTCCATCAGTAGTACTCATTAAAGTGTCTGTATTCCAACCGCCAGCCGTTCCGCTTCCAATTATGCCAATTGTACCAAAAGTAAAACTATAAGCACCAGTAGCTTTGTTGAACATTATGTCATAAGTTCCAGGTGAAACTATAATTTCCGAACCACCTTGTGTAGCAGTTCCAGTAGGGAAACTTGCAGATCCCCAAGTTGTTGTTGAAGAATTATCTTTTCTAAACACAAGTGTTCCAGAATTCAATGTATATTGAGAAAGGAAATAATTAATTCCATCACCAGTAATCATTGAAACATCGGAATTAGATCCTGGACCAGCTGTTCCTGAAATGCTAATTGCATCATAGTTTACAACGCTTGTGAAACTAAAAGCACCGGTTGTTATATTAAAAGCAACATTATATGTTCCTAGAGTAACAGGAATATTATTTCCATTTGAAGTGCTAGTCCCCGAAGGAAAATCATTTGACCCCCAGTTATTACTCCAACTTGAATCTTGTCTAAATTTAGCACCCCCATTATTAAAGGTAAAATTTTCCAACGTAAAATTTACACCATCTGTTGAACTCATCGCAACATCGGTACTCCATCCACTGACCGCATCACCTATCATTGAAATTGATGGTGCGATACTACTTGATTTTGCTTCACTACTTAATGAAAACAACAAAAAAGCAAGTACTGCTAAAGAAATTTTTTTTATCATAAATTTAATTTTTTAGTTAATAATTATTCAAGTATATAATTTATTATCCAAAAAAATAAAAAATATATAATTTCAAACTAACTATCACGTTTTCGTGTTTATAAGTTGTTTTATTTCATATTATATTCTTACAATTTTAATATTAGAATCAAGTAGAAATAAATCACTAGTGTTCACTATCGATTTAATAGAATAAAGCGTTGGATGTAATAAGTTTTTGGTGATAATTTTTAATCAGTTCGATTTAAGATTAAATCGAACTGCGAGTTTTACTCAGCATGTTTGTTTGTATTCTTAAATTCTTTTTTGATCAACATATCATATAGAAATCAGGAAATTAAGGCCGATTTTCAAGCAGTTGAATTATTGATGATTATTCTCTTAACAGAATGCTAAATAGGTAAAAAACAATTTAATGAAATATATTAATTTTGTTGAGGTTGGTTCGCAAACTTTAGACATTAGTTTTAAAGAGGAAATCATATTATCCAATTTAAAGATTGATAATAGAACTGCTGTTATAAGGACATTTCTAAAAAAGTATAATAATGAGAGGCATTCTTTGTACTTGCGAACGGAAAATATTGGAAGATATAATTGGAATCTTTAGGAAGTTGTAGAGAAGTTTCAATTTGTTGTTTTTGTCATAAATCGAAAATGACGTTTTTTATAATTACAACCAACGGCTATATTAATTAAACTAATGTCTTTTTTTTTAAATATCACAACATTCCAATCCACTGCCTATTTTGAGGCATAAAACAACTTGGTAATTGATGAACTAGTAAAAACTGTGGGCAGTTATGTGAATGAAATTGGTTATTTGTCTCGAATTATTTGTTTATTTTAATCTATCCTAATATTTTAAAATCAATTGCTTAATCAAACTTCTCACATTGGGTTCCGCTTTTTTGGCTGCTTCGAGAACTTCTTCATGCGAAACCGATTCTATATTTTCCTCGTTACCCATATCCGTAATCACCGATAATCCAAAGCATTCTATGTCCATATGACGAGCCACAATAACTTCCGGAACGGTTGACATTCCTACACAGTCAGCTCCCAGAATTTTCACCATTTTATACTCTGCTAGCGTTTCAAAGGTAGGCCCTTGAAGTCCAAGGTAAATGCCATCTTGAACTTTAATTTTAAGTTTCTTGGCAACAGCTTTAGCCATCGAAATCATATTATTAGAAAAAGGTTCACTCATATTTAAAAAACGAGGACCAAAACGTTCGTCATTTTTTCCACGCAAAGGATGTTCTGGCATCATATTGATTTGGTCTTTCAAAATGACAATTGAACCTACTTCATAATTAGGATTTACTCCTCCAGAAGCATTAGAAACTACTAATTTTTCGACTCCTAAATATTTCATTACACGAACCGGAAAAGTCACTTCTTTCATTGAATAACCTTCATAAAAATGGAATCGTCCTTGCATAGCAACGACCTTTTTTTCACCAATCGTTCCAAAAACCAAAGCTCCTTTGTGTCCTTGCACTGTAGAAACTGGAAAATTTGGAATTTCGCCATAAGGCAAAGTGAATTCAATTTGAATATCATCTGTAAAACTACCCAATCCTGAACCTAGTATTACACCATATTCTGGAGTAAAATTGGTTTTTTCTTTAATAAAACTAACTGTTTCTTGTACTTGTTCCCACATAATTTAAAATGGTTTTGTCAAAATTTTCACTTTCAGAAAGAAACGAACTTCGTATAGGCAAATAGAACAATTTCTCTTTAAGAATTGACCCTTTCAATCTAACAAAATCTTTTTCGGTGGTGATGATAATTTTGTTCTGTGAAAAATTTTTAATGTTGTTAATGTCTTTTTCTGTAAAATGATAGTGATCTGGATAAACTAATTTTTCATCACTATCGTTTTGCAAATATCTTAAAAATGGCTCAGGTTTTGCAATTCCTGCCAAAAGTAATTTATCAACAGTCTTGATATCGCTCACTTTCATCGAAGTATTTTGTGAATAGACCGAATCATTGTATTCAGTATAGGAGAAATATAATTGTTGATCGGCATCCAATTTTAATTTGGTTTTTATTTTCGTCTGCTCGTCATTAGAAAGATCTGAAGGACATTTTGTAACAATAAGTACATTTGCTCTTTTAGCCCCACTTCTACTCTCTCTCAAATTTCCTGTTGGCAACATAAAATCATCCGAATACAAGTCTCCGTAGGAAGTTAGCAAAATATAAAATCCTGCGTTTACTTTTAGGTGTTGAAAAGCATCATCAAGCAAAATAACTTCTGGTTTTTCAGTTTGGAAAAGTAATTGTTCAATGCCGTTTTTTCTGTCGGCATCAACGGCCACTTGAATGTTGTTGAATTTTTTATAAAACTGGAACGGTTCGTCGCCAAGAATTGCAACATTCGAACTAGAATCAGCCAAAACAAAACCTTCTGACTGTCTTTTGTATCCTCGACTTAAAGTAGCAACTTTATATTTTGGCGTAAGCAGCCGAATTAAATATTCAATTTGTGGAGTTTTTCCCGTTCCGCCAACACTTAGATTTCCTACCGCAATAATGGGAATATCAAAAGAATAGGATTTAAAAATACCTTGATCAAAAAGAAAATTCCGAATACTAGTAATGAATCCATACAAAATGGCAAACGGAAACAATAATTTTCGGATTAAATTCATTGTACGAAAGTATACTATTTTATCATTATAAAAAAGTTGAACTATTAATTCCTAACTTTGTTTATTCGAAAAAAGTAAAAATGAAAATCAAAGAAATAATTTCTATACTCGAAGAAATGGCGCCACTAGCTTATGCCGAGGATTTTGACAATGTGGGTTTATTGGTCGGAAATCAAGATTGGGAAGCAACTGGAGTTTTAGTTTGTCACGATGCTTTAGAAAGTGTGATCGACGAAGCAATTGTCAAAAAATGCAATTTGGTTGTTTGTTTTCATCCTATTTTGTTTTCTGGATTGAAGAAAATCACTGGCAAAGACTATGTAGAAAGAGCCGTTATAAAAGCGATAAAAAATGACATTGCGATTTATGCTGTTCACACTGCTTTAGACAATCAGCAAGATGGAGTTAACAAAATATTTTGCGATGCTCTGGGTCTAACCAAAACTAAAATCCTGATTCCCAAGTCGAATTTCATTAGGAAATTAGTCACTTACACCATTACTGAAAATGCTGAAAAACTCCGAAATGCTTTGTTTAACGCCGGAGCTGGAAACATTGGCAACTATGAAAACTGTAGTTTCAATTCGAAAGGTATTGGAACCTATATGGGAAATGAAAATAGCAATCCCGAAATTGGAGAACGATTTGAATTTATGGAAACTGAGGAAATCAAAATCGAAGTGACTTTCGAAAAGCATTTGGAAAACAAAATTCTAAAAGCACTTTTCAAAAATCACGTTTACGAAGAAGTGGCTTATGAAATTTATGATTTACAGAACAAAAATCAGAATATTGGATTGGGAATGATTGGCGAATTGCAGGTTGCGACGGATGAAAAAGATTTTCTACAATTCGTAAAAGACAAAATGCAAGCTGATGGAATAAGGCACAGTGCATTTTTAGGCAAGCCAATAAAAAAAGTTGCCGTTCTTGGAGGTTCTGGAAGTTTTGCCATAAAAAATGCGATTCAAGCTGGTGCCGATATTTTTTTGACAGCAGATTTAAAGTATCATCAATTTTATGAAGCTGAAAATCAGTTAATTTTGGCCGATATTGGACATTTTGAAAGCGAACGTTATACAAAAAATTATATTGTTGATTTTCTTCGGAAAAAAATCCTTAATTTTGCAATCGTTTTATCAGAAGAAAATACAAATCCAGTTAAGTACTTATAGACAATAGAATATGGCGACTACAAAAGAATTGAGTGTTGAAGACAAATTAAGAGCAATTTATGATTTACAATTGATTGACTCTAGAATTGACGAAATTAGAAACGTGAGAGGTGAACTTCCTCTTGAAGTAGAAGATTTAGAAGATGAAGTTGCAGGATTGAGCACACGTTCAGAGAAATTGAAAAAAGATCTTGAAACTATTGAAGACCTTATCAAGGTTAAGAAAAATTCAATTGATGATCATAAAGAATCTATTAAAAGATACACCAAACAACAAGACACTGTTCGTAACAATAGAGAATTCAATTCATTGACTAAAGAAGTGGAATTTCAAGAATTGGAAATTCAATTGGCCGAGAAGCAAATCAAAGAAATGAAAGCTTCTATAGAACATAAAAAAGAAATTATTGCACAGTCGAAAGAGAGATTAGAAACTAAATCAAATCACTTAAAACATAAAAAATCAGAGTTAGACGACATTATGTCTGAAACTGCTAAAGAGGAAGCATTTCTATCTAATAAATCTTCTGAATATAGAGGTTTAATCGAAGATAGACTTTTAGCAGCCTATGATAGAATTCGTGCTAGCGTTCGCAACGGATTGGCAGTTGTTTCAATTGAAAGAGGAGCTTCTGCAGGCTCATTCTTCACGATTCCTCCTCAAACTCAAGTAGAGATTGCAGCAAGAAAAAAAATCATTACTGATGAACATTCAGGAAGGATTTTAGTTGACAGCGTTTTGGCTGAGGAAGAAAAAGTAAAAATGGAACAGCTTTTTACTAAATTCTAAAAAAATATTTAAGTCCCGATACCAATCGGGATTTTTTTTATGCTATATTTAGTCTGCAATGCGGACTTTTATTTTTTATACCTTTGACATGTAATTCGAAATTCTATGAAAAAAACAATTTATTTTTTGTTGACTAAATCGATTGGCTCCTACATAAATATATTGAGTTTTATAGCACCAAAAAAAGCGACTCAAATGGCCCACGGTTATTTCAGTGAACCTAGAAAAGGCAAATTTACAGTTGAAAACCTGCCTAAAACACTACAAGATGCACAATCAGAAATAATAAATTATAATGAAGATGTCATTCAAACCTACATTTGGAAAGGAAATGATACTGTTATATTATTGATTCACGGCTGGGAAAGCAATTCGTCAAGATGGAAAAAAATGTTGCCTCATTTAAAAAAATCTGGAAGCACGATTATCGCCATCGATGGGCCAGCTCAAGGATTATCTAGCGGAAAAGAATTTACTGTTCCAAAATATGCCGAATTTATTGATATTGCTGCCAAAAAATATCAACCAAACTATATTATTGGTCATTCTATGGGAGGCCAAGCCAGTTTGTATTATCAATACAAATACCAAAATCCTAGTATTCAAAAAATGGTAATTCTGGGAGCTCCGAGCGATTTTACCATTATTTTGGAGAATTACACTACACTACTAAGTTTGAATAACAAAGTTACAACAGCATTAAAAAACAAATACACTCAGTTTTTAAATCAGCATTTAGACCTATTTAGCTCGAAAGAATTTGTGTCAAAAATCGACGTAAAAGGTTTACTGGCGCACGACATTGATGACAACGTAGTACTATTTGACGAAGGAGAAAAAATAGTGGAGGCCTGGAAAGATGTTATTTTTATAGCAACAAAAGGTTTGGGACACAAACTCCACGATGATGATTTGTATAGAAAAGTAGCTAAGTTTTTGTTTGAATCGGAATAGTTTTTTCAAAAATCACAAACAGAATAATTGATTACTTTTGCATTATGGAAGAAAATCTAAAGCGTCTCAATAAATTCATAGGAGAAACAGGTTATTGCTCTCGTCGTGAAGCCGATAAATTCATTGAAGAAGGTCGCGTTACCATCAACGGGGTCGTTCCTGAATTGGGAACCAAGGTTTCGCTAGACGATGAAGTGCGCATTGACGGAAAGTTAATCCTTGAAAAAAGAGATAAACCAATTTATTTGGTTTTCAACAAACCTGTGGGTATAGAGTGCACCACCAACTTGGAAGTTCGCAATAATATTGTAGATTACATCAATTATCCTACACGTATTTTCCCAATTGGACGATTAGACAAAGCCAGTGAAGGCTTAATTTTTATGACCAATGATGGCGATATTGTCAATAAAATACTTCGCGCCAGAAACAACCATGAAAAAGAGTATACGGTAACAGTTAATAAGCTGATAACGGATCGTTTTATCGAAAAAATGAGTAATGGTGTTCCTATTTTGGACACCGTTACCCGAAAATGCAAGGTTGAAAAAATTAGTTCAACTACTTTTAAAATCATATTGACCCAAGGATTGAACCGCCAAATTCGTAGAATGTGTGAGTATTTGGGATATGAAGTTACTGCTTTGAAGCGCATTCGAATTATCAATATTTCATTAGATGTTCCAGTGGGAAGATTTCGCGATTTGACAGATGCAGAAATCAAAGAATTAAACGAATTAATCGAACCTTCAAGCAAAACCGAAGAAGCGAGCTTACCAAAACAAGAACCTGCAAAACGCAGAACCGAATTCATCAAAAGAGACGATCCGAGATTTAAGAAAAGAGGAGATTATTGACTTTAATATGCATTATACAAGTCAAAATAAGGCGTGTCTTGCAATCTAAATAATTATAAAATAAGCAATAAGTTAACCTTTTGTTTAAAGTGTTTTAATGAGTGTTATTTAATTACTGCATACTTTAACCACTTAAAATAAATAGAATTTGAAATCTTTCATTAACAATCTTCGTTATTTCAGAACACAAATATTTTTATCGTTTTCGTTGATAATTGTGGTAATAGTTGTTTGGTTTATGTTTTATCTCTCTATAGACCGCAAAGTAAATGATCTGAATAATTTCACTTATAAATCCTATAAAATTTCACAAGATTTTAGTGTTAACATAAGAAATTTTCAAAATTTTTTATTGTTTGGCATAAAGGACAAAACCTTTTATACGAACCATCACCAGAATGATATTGACCTGTATATCGACAACTTAAAAAAGCAAAGGAAAGAAATTAATCTAATTTTAGAGGAATCAAGAAAATTAAACATTGGTACAAATCAATCTATAACTACGCTTTCAAAACAAATCGATAATCTTTATCTTGTTATAAATCAATTTAAACAAACAGCTTTAATTCGGGGATTCAAAGATTATGGTATTGAAGGAAAAATGAGGGCAAACGCGCATTTTTTAGAAAAAAAATCATCCTTAGACAAAATTACTTTACTTCAATTTCGTAGGCATGAAAAAGACTATTTGTTGCGTACTGACGATTATTATATTAAAAAATTTAATTTTTTATATGATTCTATTATTAAAGAAAAAAGCATTGATTCAGCAACCAGAAAGCTTCTTATAGATTATAAAAATAATTTTGGGCAATTAGCCAATTTAAGTTCGAAATTAGGCGATTCACACCATCACGGTTTATATGGAAAAATTAATCAAATCAATTTGACCATTGAAAATTCGTTTGTCCAAATTATTAATCGCAATGAAAAAAGGATAGATGAATTAAAAGAAACTTTACTCTATTTTCAAATAGGTCAAAGCTTAATAATGATTATGATTGTTATACTATTGAGCGCTTATATTTCTAAATATTTTACGAAAGACATAAAATTACTTACGGTAGATATTTCAAACTATATAAAATCCAATTTCAAAGAACCAATATCTCGTTTAGACCATAAATCTCGCATCAAAGAAGTTGATTTCTTATTACGCAGCTACGTATTATTGAAAGAAAAACTATCTGCAACTGTATTGAATTTAGAAGAAATATCGGAACATGCGATAAGTATTTCAACATTTAAAACTCAATTTCTTGCCAATATGAGTCACGAAATTCGGTCTCCTCTTAATGGTGTAATTGGTATGTTGAATATGATAAAAACTAGCGACTTAACGCATACGCAAGCGGAATACATCGAAATAGCAGAACACAGTGCTGATCACCTTATGGGAATCGTAAACATGATTTTAGACCATTCTAAAATGGAAGCCGGTAAAATGAAGATCGAACAATATTCTATAGATCTTAAAAAAGAACTTACAAAACTTATTCGCATATTTGAATATCGAATAAAAGATAAAAACATAAGATTACAATTTATTTATGACGATAAAATTTCAAGTAATATACTTGGCGATAATTTAAGATTACAACAAGTTTTAATTAATCTTATAGACAATGCAATCAAGTTTACTGCCGAAGGCGCGATTATACTTGAGGTAAATTTAATAAATCGACTAGATGATGTACAATATCTAAATTTTGTAATTACTGACTCAGGTATTGGCATTGATGCAAATAAAACGGAGCAAATGTTGTTAGCTTTTGAACAAGCCGATTTAACAACTACCCGAAAATATGGAGGTACAGGATTGGGCTTGACCATTTCTAACCAATTGATACAACTAATGGGAGGAAGTAGATTAAATATCAAATCAGGAGAAAATGGTGGATCGGTTTTTAATTTTGAAATTCCATTCAAAATTAATTTAGCTGAAATTCAAATTGAAAACAACAATCCCCTGGACAATATTGTTAATGATATCATTATTAATAAAGCCTTGATAGTTGAAGATAATTTAATCAACCAAAAGGTATTAGATAAACTTTTAAGTACACTAAATATCCCTTCCGACATTGCAAACAACGGAAAAGAAGCGGTTTTTATGTTTTGTAAAAATGAATATGAAATCATATTTATGGATTTGCAAATGCCAGAAATGGACGGTTTTGAAGCCACTGAAAAAATACATTCTTCTACAAAATATAAAAATAAGCCAATACCTATTATTGCTGTGACAGCAAGTGCATTTGAGGAAGACAAAGTAAAAATAATTGCTAGCGGGATGGATGACGTGATAACGAAACCCATTATAATGAAAAACTTAGAAGAAATAATTGTAAAGCAAATGCGTTTAAAATAATTTCTATAAAAGATTGCAGTCAACTTTATTGTAATTACAGAAAATACTGCAATAGTTCTAAAATTTTACTTCTAGCTTTTCATAATGGATTCATACACTAAAATAATTCGGGAAACTGAAGAGTTAGGTATAGCAGCATGTGTACCACAACAAGTACTAGAAAGTTGTAAAAAACATATTCACCACAGTAGACGATCTAATAAGGTTTAAGAAGAAGCGAGAATATATTATAAATACCCAATTTACTTTTCATTTACGACTTAATACATTAGATTTTTTGAATTTATAGTATTCTTTATTTTTAAATTCTTATAAAAGATTGTAAACAAAACAGGTCTCTGTTGATAACAATCATTTTTTTTTGTCTTGAAACTTCAAGTCTTTAATGACTCACATTTGCTACTTCCTCTGGATTGTGTTTGTGCTTAAATAATATCGCAAAAGCGATTGCTATTACCAAAGCATAACCTGCAAAACTCAGCCAGATACTGTGCCAATCCCTTAATCCATTATGAGTGAAGAATTTTTCAATCGCCCAACCAGAGGTAAAACTTCCTAATACTGCTCCGACTCCATTGGTCATCATCATAAACAATCCTTGTGCAGAAGATCGGTTTTTAGAATCTGTGTTGGTCTCTACAAATAACGAACCAGATATATTAAAGAAATCGAATGCCATTCCGTAAACAATACACGACAAAATAATCATCCATAAACCATCTGTTGGATTTCCAAAAGCAAATAAGCCAAAGCGTAAAACCCAAGCAAACATTGAAATCAACATTACTTGCTTAATGCCAAATCGTTTCAAGAAAAAAGGAATAGCCAGAATAAACAACGTTTCTGAAATTTGAGAAATAGACATTATTATGGTTGAATATTTTACCACAAAGGAATCGGCATATTCAGGAACGTTCTTAAATTCATCTAAAAATACATCGCCATAAGCATTTGTTAATTGCAATGCACCACCTAAAAACATTGAAAAAATAAAGAATAACGCCATTTTATAATTAGCAAAAAGTTTAAAGGATTCTAAACCTAATGTTTCCATTAACGAGGCATTTTCTTTTGTTAACCGCTGTGGCTTGCATTTTGGCAATGTAAAAGCATAAACGCCCAAACTAAGAGCAGCAATTCCAGCAATATAAAATTGATAGGCTGTTGCTTTATTGCCAGTCAAATTGGTAATCCACATTGCTACAATAAAACCTATAGTTCCACAAACTCGAATAGGTGGATATTCCTTAATAATATCTTTATTATTCAATTTTAGAGAAGTAAACGAAATAGAATTACTTAAAGCAATTGTTGGCATATAAAAACACATAGCTAACAACATCAAGTAAATAAAATTGGTTGGAGTTGCTACTTGTGGCAGACAAAACAAAACAGCTGCATATAAAATATGTAAAATTCCATAGAGCTTTTCTGCATTCATCCATCTGTCGGCAATAATTCCTGTTAAGGTTGGCATAAATAAAGAGGCAATACCCATTGTTCCGAAAACAAGGCCAAATTGCGTTCCATCCCAACTTTTAGTTCCAAACCAAAAATTAGCAATTGTTATCAACCAAGCACCCCAAACAAAAAACTGAAGAAAACTCATTACTATGAGCCTGTTTTTAATATTCATCGTAATGTCTTTAAATTTAAAAAATAGTGTCTATTGGGTAAATCTAAGAATAATTTGAGAAATTTAAATTAAAAACGAGAATTCTTTTACATAAAAAAAACAGCTGTTGGGGATCAGCTGTTTTTTAACTAACTAAAAACAAAAACTAAATTATTTTTTTTATAAAAGCAGGTTAAGTTTTAAAGTAGATTATGGTACAAACTTTTTAGATTATGATCAATAGTATTGTGTTGTTTTATTTCTTAGAATAAATTTAAGCTTTTAACGTTTAAAACACAAATAAAATCGATTAAATACACAATACATTTATTTAAATAGGTAATTAACTTACGAATATAAATGATTTTATATGTTTTTAATACAGAAATAAAGGAATTCCAAGTTGGAACATCAAGGTGCCAATCGGTCTATTATCCAAAAACAATCTTCTTGCAACTGGTACCGAATTCTATCGTGCAAACGGTTGGGTCTTCCTTGCCAAAACTCCACTGCTACCGCCCGAACTAAGAAACCACCCCAAAAGTCAGGTCTTGGAATTTCCTTGCCTTCAAAATTTTTTTCCAATTGTTTTAAAGAATTTTCCAAAACACTTCGGGAGGCAATAATCTCACTTTGGTTCGAAACTATCGCTCCTAATTTGCTTCCCATTGGTCGGGATTCGAAGTAACCGTCGGAAAGATTCTCCGAAACTTTCTCGGCTAAACCTTTAATAATTACTTGGCGTTCAAGTGATGGCCAAAAAAATGATAGACAAACGTTAGGATAATTGGCGATGGCTCTACCCTTTTCAGAATTATAATTGGTA
Organism: Flavobacterium psychrophilum; assembly: GCA_945866505.1. Classification (GTDB taxonomy): domain Bacteria; phylum Bacteroidota; class Bacteroidia; order Flavobacteriales; family Flavobacteriaceae; genus Flavobacterium; species Flavobacterium psychrophilum_H. Next base: position 2,711 of record CAMBHH010000069.1, on the reverse strand, counting down.
TAAAAAATAAATCCTTCGTGAGTAAATTGCTTCAACAACACCACACGCGACTTAGGAAAACCATCCAATCCCAGTGTTGAAACGGTCATAGCATTCACTTCATCAACTCCACCAAAATCCTCTACTTCGTGAAACCATCTATTGAATAAATTGATTGGATCTTCGGGAATATTCGTTTCCAAAAGTTCGCTTTTTTCATATGATTTTCTATAATTGCTTAAATCTTCCATTGTATAATTTCTTTAGTTGCAAAAATAAGCAAACTTATGCTTATTAAGAGTTTACTTTAACTGTATTATTCTTGCTATTTGTCACGCTGTAAGCGTCTCAATTATCTTGCTTACTCGTGCTTAGAGGCGCTTACATCATTACAAATGGAGTGGTTGTACACAATTGCAATTATTCAATCAAAACTCAAATGATTTTCCATCATCGGCTAAAAGGACATTTGGGAAAATGGTTTCGGCTTGCTCTTTAAAAAGTTCAATACTATCATATCGAGTGGAATAATGCCCCAAAACCAATTGTTTTACATTGGCTTTTAAAGCTATTGTCGCAGCTTCCTTTGCGGTAGAATGCATGGTCTTTCCAGCCAAAGCTTCCTCTGAATCCAAAAAAGTAGATTCGTGGTACAACACATCGGCTTCATTAATTATTGGAATAATAGTCTCGTTATAGGCGGTATCTGAACAAAAAGCGTAACTCGAAGGCGGAACAGGGTCAAATGTCAGTTTGTGATTTTCAATCACGCGACCATCATCTAAAGTAATGTCTTTTCCGTTTTTGATATTCTGGTAATAACATTTGTCGATTGCGTAATGTTGAACGGCATCCAAATTCAATTTTCGCTCTCTAAGTTTCTCCTGAAACAGAAAACCATTGGTATACACCCGATGATTCAAAGGAATGGTTTTCACTACTACTTTATCATCTTCAAAAATGACTTCACTTTCTTTGGATTCAAGTTCGTGGAAAAACAAACCGTATTTGGTCCAAGAATTAGAAAATCGTAATTGCAAATTGATAATCTCTTTGATTCCTTTTGGTCCGTAGATATGCAAATCGGTGGTTCTGTTGAGCAAGGCAAAAGTAGAAATCAAGCCTATCAATCCAAAAAAGTGATCGCCGTGTAAATGTGAAATAAAAACACGATTGATTTTAGAAAACTTGATTTTATTTTTGCGCAATTGCACCTGAGTTCCTTCGCCACAATCAATGAGAAACAATCTATTTCGGATTTCTAAAACCTGCGAAGTAGGATTGGTAAAAGTTCGTGGTGTGGCTGCGTAACAACCGAGTATAGTTAGATTCATAAGTAGTGGTCAGTGGTCAGTTTTTCAGTGATCAGACGCAGTAATCAGTGGTCAGTATTCTGTCGCAGTGGTCAGTGGTTGTTGCAAAATAAATCTAAAATCGTTCATCTAAAATCGTTAATCTAAAATCAAAAACCCAGATCCCTCTCTATTTCCTCCATTTCGATAATATCGTGTGCCTCTTGCACAGAACGAACCACTGCAAGTTTGTCTGAAACAGAATTTAAGTCTGATTCCGAAGTTACCACTACAAAAGATTTTTTAGCTTTTTTATGGATTTTGGAGATTGGCAAAAAACTTTCAATGTCTTTTACAGAAAGCGTTTTATACATTCTAATGTCAACAATAATGTTGCTTTTTTGGAACGTTTTATATTCGTTAGTCAATTTCAAACGAAATGAATCCAAATCACCTTGTGTATCTTTTAAGATGACAGTATGCCCTTTTTGTTCTACCTTCATGACGCTAAAAATTTATAACATTGCTAATTTAAAAAGAAAAATTTGTACTTTGAAAACGGATGAAAAAAAATCACTGAATTTTTGAAGCCAACAAATAAATCACCGCCATCCTAATAGCAACTCCATTTTCTACTTGGTTCAAAATTACAGATTGTTTCGAATCAGCCACGTCCGAAGTGATTTCGACTCCGCGATTGATTGGACCTGGGTGCATAATTACGATTTCTTTGTTTAGAGAATCGAGCAAGGTTTTATCCAATCCGTATTGTTGTGCATATTCCCTTGTGGAAGGAAAAAAATTCACATCCATTCTTTCGTTTTGCACTCGAAGCATATTGGCTACATCGCACCATTCTAAAGCTTTTCGCAAATCAGACTCAACAGTTACGCCAAGTGATTCAATATACCTCGGAATCAATGTTTTTGGTCCGCAAACTTTGACTTCGGCACCTTGCAATTGCAAAGCATAGATATTAGAAAGTGCCACTCTGGAGTGCAAAATGTCACCCACAATGACTACTTTTTTTCCAGCGACTTCACCCAGTTTTTCACGAATAGAATAACTGTCCAGCAAAGCTTGCGTTGGATGTTCGTGAGCGCCATCGCCAGCATTTACAATACTTGCTTTCACATTTTGCGACAAGAAATGAGCGGCTCCAGGACTCGAATGTCGCATTACGACCATATCGACTTTCATTGAAAGAATATTATTTACAGTGTCAATCAAAGTTTCACCTTTTTTAACCGATGATTGCGCTGCCGAAAAGCTAATCACGTCAGCAGATAATCGTTTTTGGGCTAACTCAAAGGAAAGTTTGGTTCGGGTACTGTTTTCGAAGAATATGTTGGCAATGGTAATATCGCGAAGTGAAGGCACTTTTTTTATGGGACGATTGATAACTTCTTTAAAATGATCGGCGGTTTCAAAAATAAGGTT
>CAMBHH010000068.1 GCA_945866505.1 Flavobacterium psychrophilum | reverse complement strand
CTGTCGATTCCTATGTTTTTCACATCAGTGATAACATCCGAAACCGTATTTTTTTTGACTTCTTGTCCAGAAATTGGCGAAAAAGTTCTGCCAACTCTGGCAAACAATAATTTGATGTAATCGTAAATTTCGGTTGAGGTTCCTACGGTGGAACGTGCATTGGTTGTATTTACTTTTTGTTCAATGGCTATTGCTGGCGCAATTCCCTTGATGTATTCTACTTTTGGTTTGTCTAATCTTCCCAAAAATTGTCTGGCATACGAGGACAAACTTTCCACGTAGCGACGTTGTCCTTCGGCATACAAAGTGTCGAAAGCCAAACTCGATTTTCCGGAACCCGAAAGCCCAGTGATCACCACTAATTTATTTCTTGGAATTGCTACATCCACATTTTTGAGGTTGTGAACTTGGGCTCCTTTGATGATTATATTTTTCTTTGGATCGAGGGCGGAAAGGTCAATAGACATACAAATGTAAAATTTCGACAAAAGTAATCATTTTTAAAATGAGAATTGTTAAGAAAACCGAATTGATGTAGAGACGATTCTTGGGATGCACCTTATTCTGCAAAAAAAAACCTAACAATCTCAAGAGATGAAAATAGTAAATTAATACTGATACTAAATCGAGCTATAACAAAACGATTTACAAAGAAAAAAGGTAAATTTGATGGCAATATTCATCCCGATAGTTTTTTTCATCAGAATATTTGGCAATGCGAAAATCAAGTGAAGGATCCAAAGATGTCGGAAAAATCCAAGGCGGAGTTTATCGACTCTTATAAAGGGGGTTTGAAATCTTTTTAAAGGCGTTTTTTGTCCTGTAGAAAACCAAGCTAACCAAAATCAGATAGGTTTTTCAGCTACTTATACACTATCGGGACTTGTTTTATGGTTTAAACTTAAATTTTATCTTTTAAAAATTCCAGCATTTCTTTAGAAATGGGTTTTGGTAAAAAATCAAGTACCATTGGGTATTTTTTTGATTTTTCTAAATCATGTGGGTCAATGGTAGAGGAGAGAATAATAACTTTGGTATTATGATATTCTGAATATTCTCTAGAGATAAAGCTATCTAAAAATTCCCAACCATTCATTACGGGCATATTAAGATCTAAAAAAATTAGTTGAGGTTTCTTTATAGTAGGATTTGTTTTAAGGCTGTCGAAGTATTTAAGCGCTTCTTCGCCATTTTTAGCGGTTGCTATTTCATTGGAAAACGAAGCTTTCGTGATAACCATTTTGCATAACATTATAGTTATGGGGTCATCGTCAATAAATAGAATTGTCTGAAGCATTATTATTTATTTTTAAAAGTTAGCGTAAACGTAGTTCCAACATTTACTGTACTTTCTATACTAATTGTACCTCCCATAGTTTCAACTTGTGATTTTACTAAGTATAATCCTAGTCCTTTACTGTCTGGATAATCGTGGAACCGCTGATAAAGTCCAAATATTTTGTCTTTATTTCTTTCCAAATCAATTCCTATTCCATTGTCCTTAAAAGTTAAAACTACGCTATCTTCTGATTGGTAAGCCTTTATAGTTATTTTTAATTTTCTTTCTTGGGATTTGTATTTGATCGAATTGGTCAATAAATTTAATAAAATACTTTCTAAATACGACTTATTTGTATTCAAAAAAGAAATGTCATCAAAATTAAATAGTATTATAGGTTTATGCAAACCAATAAGAAAATCTAATTGACCAAAAACATCTTCAAATAAATCTTTTAGCAGTATGTATTCCTTCTCTAAATAATGATTGTCTTTTATTATAATTACTTTTACTAAATCATTGATAGTGTCATTTAATAAATGAGTTGATTTATTGAACCCATCGATTATTTCTTTAAGTTGGGGATCTTCAATAGGAATATCTTCGATCAAGCTTAGTAACCCTGTAAGGTTTGATAATGGGGCACGTAGATTGTGTGAGGTAATATAAGAAAATTGTTGTAAATCTTTATTTTTTATTGTTAACTCCTTGATAAGTTGTTCTTTTTCGACTTCTTGTTTTTTATCTTCTGTAATGTCTCTTTGTATAGAAACCCAATGTGAAACCTCACCCTCTGAATCGTAAACAGGTAGCATATCGAAATTTACCCAATACGCATCTTTATTTTTTTTGTAACTTAACGTTTCAATTTGGCATTCTTTTTTGTTTTTGATAGCATTAATGAGCTTTTCGTGCTCATCCTTATTAGAATTCGGCCCAATAAATATTTCTGGAGATTTTCCAACAATTTCATCAAAGGTGTAGCCAGATGTTGCTATAAAGGAAGGATTTACATAGACAATATCAGGAACTTTTCCGTCGTTTAAATCTGCTTTTGTAATAAGTACAGAATCTTTTGTATGGGTAATTACGGTTTCCAGCAATTTTAGTCGTTGTTCTTCTTCTTTCTGTTTGGTAACGTCTTGAATAGCTCCAATCATTCTAACAGACTTACCCGTTTCATCCTTTAAAATAAAACCTCTATCTAAAACATATTTATAAGACCCATCAGCACATTTAAATCGATACTGATCTTGCCATTTTTCAGTTTTTTGTTCAATAAATGAATATAGTTTGATAGACATTTTAATGCTGTCTTCTGGATGGATATTATCAAACCACCACTTCGAACTTTCACCTATTTCATTTTGCGCATAACCAAATATATCTTCAATTCCCTTATTCCAAGTCATTCTATCTTCTGTTATTTTCCAATCCCAAATGATATTACTTGTTGCTTTTGATACTATTTCATATCTATCATTCGCATCTTTTAATTCACTATTCGTATTCTGTAATTTTTTATAAATTTCGGTGTTCTTGATATCGTTTTTATACAGAACATACTTAAGTAATGCTCCAGAAATAAAAATAAACAGGATGTCTGTCCCTAAACTAAATAAAGGATTTGATGGAATTACGGGTAAAATAAGTTCACGATAAACAATAGCCAAAAATATGGATACAAGAATATAAATTAGGGTTATTTGACTGGCCTTGTTTTTCATCATTCAAATATAAAAAAATATAAGTAATTATTTATAATCATTCAAAACTTATTTTAAAAGAGTTCTAATATATCTAAATCGTTAAACAAATTGCAAACAATTTCATAAAGGTTTTTTATATGAAAATAAAGTGTACCTTTGCGACCTCAAAAATAAATTAGATGGAAGCTATTAGAAACATTGCAATTATTGCCCACGTCGATCACGGTAAAACCACTTTGGTTGATAAAATTATGTATCACTGTCAATTGTTTCGTGATAACGAAAACACAGGAGATTTAATTCTTGATAACAACGACTTGGAGCGTGAAAGAGGGATTACCATTACATCTAAAAATGTTTCTGTAGTCTATAAAGGAACAAAAATTAATATTATTGACACTCCTGGTCACGCCGATTTTGGTGGTGAGGTAGAGCGTGTACTGAATATGGCTGATGGGGTTTGTCTATTAGTAGATGCTTTTGAAGGACCAATGCCACAAACTCGTTTTGTATTGCAAAAAGCTTTAGACCTTGGTTTGAAACCTTGCGTTGTTATTAATAAAGTAGATAAAGAAAACTGTACTCCTGAAGAAGTTCACGAAAAAGTTTTTGACTTAATGTTTGAATTAGGCGCTGAAGAATGGCAATTGGATTTTCCAACAGTTTACGGTTCTGCTAAAAATAACTGGATGTCTGACCATTGGGAAAATATTACTGACAATATTGAAGCTCTTTTAGATATGGTAATTGAGAATGTACCTGCGCCAAAAGTATCTGAGGGAACTCCACAAATGTTAATCACTTCATTAGATTTCTCAGCTTTTACAGGTCGTATCGCTATTGGTCGTCTAGAAAGAGGAGTTTTAAAAGAAAATATGCCAATCGCTTTAGTAAAAAGAGATGGTACTATAACAAAATCAAGAATAAAAGAATTACACACTTTTGAAGGACTTGGTCGTAAAAAAGTGCAAGAAGTAATTGCTGGAGATATTTGTGCAATTATTGGAGTTGAAGGATTTGAAATCGGAGATACTATCGCTGATTTTGAAAATCCAGAAGCGTTGCAAACCATTGCAATTGATGAGCCAACAATGAGCATGTTGTTCACCATTAACGATTCGCCTTTCTTTGGTAAAGAAGGTAAATTTGTTACTTCTCGACATATTAGAGATCGTTTGACAAAAGAATTGGAAAAAAACTTGGCAATGAAATTAGGTGAAACTGATTCTGCTGATAAATTCATGGTTTTTGGTCGTGGAGTTCTTCACTTGTCTGTTCTTATTGAAACCATGAGAAGAGAAGGTTACGAATTACAAATAGGTCAACCGCAAGTTATCATCAAAGAAGTTGATGGTAAAAAATGTGAGCCTATTGAGGAATTAACAATTGATTTACCAGAAACTCTTTCAGGTAGAGCAGTGGAATTCGTTACTATGCGTAAAGGTGAAATGCTGAGTATGGAAACTAAAGGGGAACGTATGATTGTAAAATTTAATATTCCATCACGTGGAATTATCGGATTGCGTAATCAATTGCTTACTGCTACTGCTGGTGAGGCTATTATGGCACACCGTTTTATAGGATATGAACCTTACAAAGGTGAAATTGCTGGACGTAACAAAGGTTCATTGATTTCTATGGAAAAAGGAAAAGCGATTCCTTATTCTATCGATAAATTACAAGATCGTGGTAAGTTTTTTGTTGAGCCAAATGCTGAAATTTATGAAGGTCAGGTAATTGGTGAAAACTCTCGTGGTGATGATATGTGTGTCAACGTAACGAAAGAGAAAAAACAATCTAACGTTCGTTCGTCTGGAAACGATGAAAAAGCAAGGATTATCCCTCCGATTATTTTCTCTCTTGAAGAAGCTTTAGAATACATTCAAAAAGATGAATATGTTGAGGTTACACCAAAATCGATTCGTTTGAGAAAAATATATTTGACTGAAACAGACAGAAAAAGATTTAAAATCTAAATTTTGTACTATTCAAAATAAAATATCCCAAATTCCAAAGGACTGGAGTTTGGGATTTTTAATTTTAATTTTTTCTGCTGTAATTGTGTTTGAATATAATACATAAATCCTAGTTGTCGGATTCAGTTAATTCGATATTTATAAAGCAATTTTTTCTTCCAATCGATGAAATTTTGCTAAATAAAATTGATTGAGAATTCTAATATTTTCTACCCATTGAATGTCTTACAGAATAATTATCACACCTATAACAATTAGGAAACAATTCCCAGGTTAATGAGATTTCGTGTACACCTTGGGTATTTCCCATTTTTGAAGTATTGATGTCATAAGAATAACCCAAAACAAAACGGTTCAATTGTATCGCGCTGAAAACGTTAATGGAAGTTAATACATGGCTGTTGTTGCTTTTTCCTTCAGGATTTGTTGCCGCAAGAACCCCAATAGTAAATGGTTTGACGCTTAAAGCGGTTCCAAAATCCAAACGATTGTATTGGGCTTGTCGCATATAATTGGCGGTTAGCACAACATCAGTTTGCTCGGGAAAAAACGACCCAATACTATCATCCAAACTTATCGAATAACCTCCGTGTACACTTAAAAACAGTTCGAGCGGAACATTTGCATAATCAGTAAAGGTAATATTGGGTTTGTTCAAGTGTTTTAAAGAAGCACCAAACCAAGAATTGTCATTATAAAATAGTAACCCTGAGGAAAAATCAAAAAAACTAACTTGATCGTTACTATTCAAAATACTCGGATCGACACTACCGCCACTGACATTTCCATTGTTGATGTTAATTTGATCTTCCAATAATAAATTACCAAAATTATAGTTTTTGAAGCCATAACCTGCTTCTATTCCTAATCGAACTCGCCACTCATCGTTTAAATTAATACTGTATGAGTAAGCTCCATTCAATTGGATATAATTGTAATTGGTAAAAACCTCTCGTTGATTTAAAATCGTAAAACCCAAGCCCATCTCGCCTTCAGAACCAATTGGGTTATTGATAAAGGCGAATTCGGTATCAATTCTTCTATTCTCATTTGGCCATTGAGAACGATGAATAACGCCGGTATATCCACCAGCTAAAGTACCAGTAAATGCGGGGTTTAATGATTCTGGAACTAGTAGATATTGGGTAAAAATTGGATCTTGTGCTTTTGCATCCACGATAGTCAAGCAAGTTAGCAGTACATATAAAACAAGTTTTAATTTCATTATTTTTTCGGCTTATTTTAGTACTACAAAAGGGTGGTTTTCATTGACAACTGTTCCGTAAAAAGTTTCAGCACTTACTTTATAATAGTAATTTCCGTTTTCTACGTTCGAATTTTTTATTTTTCCATCCCAACCTCTTATGACCTCTCCTGTTTCAGAATAAATCATAGCCCCCCAAGTGTCATAAATGTCGAGACGAACGTTTTTCAAACCTTTGGTAACCGGTCTAAAAGTATCATTAAGCCTATCATTGTTTGGCGTAAAAGCAGTTGGAACGACCAAAACATATCCTTTTCCAACAGTAAGAGTTATTTTTTGAACATACACGCAACCAAAAGGATAGGTCACCGTTTGTGTTATTACATACGCTTTCGGATTGACAAATGTGTGCAATGGATTAGTCTCTGCCGAAGTAGAGCCATCGCCAAAATCCCAAATCATACTGATAAAATCTCCTGTGGCTGAATTTGTAAACTGGATTGGGTCGTTTATTGAATAGGATCCAAAACTAGAATAAGCAAAAGAATTAACATCGAAAGATGGTGTACCTAGCGTGGGCAAATCAACAGTAAAAGTATAATTCGATTTGCACCCCAAAGCATCTGTTGCTTCAAGTAAGACCGTTCCATTTTGGGTTGTAGCCATAAATTCATTTTTTGGGCCACTAACTGTGCCACTGGACCAAGACAATTTATATGGAGGCTTACCACCCGAAACATCAGCGACAAAAGTTTGTTTCACGGTTTTTGCATCACAATCAAAATCAGTTTTAGTGACAACTTTAGTCACAATAGGTGGAGGACGGTTAATGCTGCATTGTACTTGTGTGCTGCAACCATTTTTATCAGTTACAGTAACTAGATAATTTCCAGCCGGAATATTGACCAAATCCTCCGTAGTGGCTCCGTTTGACCAAGCATAAGTAAAAGGAGCAGAACCTCCAGAAACCAAGAGATTTATGGAGCCTGTGTTGGCATCATTGCAATCAAAAGCATTGATTGGATTTGCGTTTAGGATTAATTCTTGTGGTTCTACAATGATAAAAGTTTGGTTGATGCTACATAGCATTTTATCAGTAATATTGACCGTGTAACTTCCTGGTCCTAAATTATTTCGTACAGTTCCTGCCGTTGGATTATCAGTCCAAACAAATGAAATAGGTGCTACACCACCAATAAATTTGAGATTAATGCTCCCGTCTTTGGCACCAAAACAACTGATGTTTTTTACTTCTGGAGTAATCTTGAAAACTGGTGCTTCAGGTATATTGATATTTAAAGTTTTAATGCAACCCAGAGCATCTTTTACGGTAATTAAATAATCGCCAGCAGATAAGTTATCTAAAAATAATCCTTCGGAAAAATTACTCCAACTCACTTCGTAAGGAGTAATTCCTCCTGATAGATTTACCGTAATGGAAGCGTTGTTGTCTCCATAACATTTTATAATTGTTGTCGTTGCAATGATCTTTATTTCAGGAGTTTGTGTTAATGTTACCAAAAGTGTTTTGGTGCAACCAGAATTGTCGGTTACTGTTAAATCGTAAGTTCCTGCTGGAATTCCGTTCAAATTTTGATCTGAACTTGTAAAACCGTTTGGTCCAATCCAAGCATATTTATAGTCGAAAATTCCTGGTGTAAGTTCTATACGTGTGCCGCCAGTTGTATTGATGTTTATCGCTCCGGTGCGATCCCCAAAACACAAAATATTGGTTTTACTTGCTAAATTGACCGCTAATACTGGAGGTTCTGTTATGGTAAATGTTGCTGTTTTTGGATCGCAATTATTGGCGTCCGTAACAGAAATAATATAGGTCGCTGGACTTAGATTTGCAATATCCTCTGAATTGGAAAAAGGATTTCCGTCTTTTGTCCAAGTATAAACATAATTTAAAGTACCGCCCGCAACAGTAATTTCAATTTTTCCGTCATCATCATTAAAACAGGTGATGTCTTGTTTTAAATCAGTCCTAATTTTTATATCATCAGGTTGGGTAATAGTGTAAGTATCTGAAAACGGGCATCCTCCATCATCAGTAACTATAAGATTATATGCTCCGGGTGCCAAATTAGAAATGGTTGTGTCGGTTGCTTTAAAACCATTGGGACCAGTCCAAGAAATTTGATAAGGAGCACCAGAACTAAAAGGAATGCCGCCCGTTATATTGGTTTGAATCGAACCGTTATTTTTTCCAAAGCAACTGCTATTTTTTAAAGTAATAGGATTACTTATGGCTGGGTTTACGGTAACTGTAATAGTAAAAGTTGCTCCAGTACAAATACCAACTATTGGAGTTACAGTATACGTAACCGTTGCTGGATTTATTGTGGTATTGATCAACGTTTGACTAATTTCAGTTTGTCCAATGGTCTGACCAGATGCTCCTGTAATTGCGTTTGCAGGATTTATTGTTGGGTTTGACCAAGTGTAAGTAGTTCCGGTTGGCACTATTTCTCCACCTGAATTTATGGGTAAAATGCTGAATGTATTTCCACTACAAATGATACTTGTTTTATTGGCAATTACAGGATTTTGATTGATGGTAACTTCGGCAATATCAGAATTTAATTCAGAGCAACCGCCACTTGGTAGCGTGATTTTACAATAATAAAAAACTGTTCCCACAGCAGAAGGCGGAGCAAAGGATGGATTGGTTGCGCCAATAATCGATGCACTTCCAATAATCGAATTGGTTGAATTGGAATACCATTGGTATTGTGGAGTTCCAACGCCATTAATAAATGCAACTTCCAATAGCTTTGGGGTTTCTCCTAAACAAATAGTACTCGATTGCGGTTGTTGTGTAATTTCTGCAGCAAGGTTTACAGTTAGACTTACCGTATTACTTGTTGTTTCGCAACCCAAACTATTTTGTAAAACAGTACAATAATAATAAGTTATACCAGCATTACTAGTTGGTGGCGTAAAAGTGGCACTTGTTGCACCAAATATAGAATTCCCACCAGAATTAGAATCTACAGAATTTGAAAACCATTGATAATTTAGATTTCCTAAACTAGGTTCTCCTGTTGCTACAACGGTCAAGTTTATTGGCGTAACCCCAGAGCATAGCGATTGTGTAGTTGGTAGAATGGAACTGATTGTTGGATCGGCCAACACCTTAATTTCTGCTGGGTCGCACGAAATGGGTCCACAACCACTGCCTGAAAATGCGATGGTAACATAATAATAAGCAGCTTCTGGCGAATTAAAAAGGGGTGGTGTATATGTTGAATTCGTTGCTCCTGTAATCAAAGTTCCTCCAAGATTACTGTCGGTTGTGTTTTTATACCATTGATAACTTGCAGTCCCAGTTCCATTGACGAAATCGGCGAATAAGGGTGTTGCGAGAGCAGTACCTACGCAAATACTTTGGCTTTGAATAGGTTGAGGGTTTATGGTAGCACTTGAATTTATTGTAATTGCAACGGCATCTGATTTGATGCTTGGGCAACTTCCAGAAGAAGAAAAAGTAACTTCGCAAAAATAATAGATTGTTCCCAATGAAGCTGGGGGAGTATAAACTCCATCAGTTGTTGAGGTATTTACCAAAGTAGAAGTGGCAATATTTGTAGTTCCATCCGAGTTAGAATACCATTTGTAAGTAGCAGTTCCTGCAGCAGGGATTGGACTAACCGCTACAGACAGTGGAGTTATAGTTCCAACAGAGCAAATAGTGCTGCCAATGGGTTGCGTCAATATTGGACCAGGATTTACTATTATATTGTATGTGTTGGTTGAAGGGCAACCGTTTAAAGTTGAAGTAATAGTTAAAGTTACCGTTTTTGGGGTAGTATTGGAATTACTGATGGTTAAAGCCGGAATTGAATTACCATTTCCAAAGGAAGGATTCACATTCACACCAGATGGAATTGTTGTTGCAACCCAGGAAAAGCTTGTGCCAGTTTCGGCAATTAGAGGCAAAGCCGTTGTTGACGAACCCGAGCAAATGGTTTGTGTGGCAGGACTTAAAGTGTCTAAAGTAGGTGTCGTGCCAATGCCAAAGGTTTGAGAACTTGTTGCAGAATTAGCACAACCACCCACAACTGAAATAAATAAGGAAACTGTTTTAGAGCCACCGGTAGTATAGGTAACTTGAGGCGCAATATCATTGGAAGTTGCTGGTATGCCTCCAGGAAAACTCCAATTATAAACCAATTCAGAATTAGTAAAGCCACAATTCTTAATCGTTGCTGTTGGATTAATAATGGTATTTCCTGAAATCCCTCCGCACAAATTTGCAAGAGGTGCAACAGTAACTTTTGGTGGTTTCCTAACAATTATTTTTTGAACGGAGGACTCAACTTCGCCACAAGAGTTCTCCATTTTCAACCTAATGGAATATTCCCCAGGATTGGTAAAGTTAAAAATTGGATTTTGAGAAGTCGATGTGGTACCACTTAAATAATTAGGGTCAGATGCTGAAAGATCACAATCTAAATTTTTCTTTGTTACTACCCATGAGTATTCTATTGGACTTGTACAATTTGTAGTGACATTTGGCGTAGAGGCATTTACTGTTAAAGGTGCGCAGTTAGCAGTATTTGAAGGAGTTAAGTTAATTGTTGGAACAGTTAGCGGAGGAGATATACAAATAGTTTGTGTTTTGGGTGGCAAAGCGGGACATTTTCCACCGGAGTTTGCGGTTAATTTTACTGTATAAGTACCAGGAGCAGAGAAAATATGATTCGCATTTGTGGCAGTACTTACAAACCCAGTATTGATAATGTTGCTAGCTCCACTAGCTGGATCTCCGAAATCCCAGGTAAAATCGGTGTCGGTTAAACAATCTGCAGAATACCCCAAAATAGTGGTGTTGGTAAATAAAACATTAGTGGTGGTACAAGCTGTAAGAGGAGCAGTAAAATCAGCTTTCGCAGTCGATATGGTATTACCGCCATCTACTGATCCTTGCGTAGTTTTACAGGCATTTGAAACCGTTAACCTAATAATAAAATTTCTTCTCGGACAAATAGTAGAATTATAAGAATAAGGAACAGGATAATTTACAGATGCCGACGGATTTGAAGAATTGAAATAAGATGTTTTAATCATTTCATCTTGACTCAATTTTATTATCGGCGAACCATCACCATAATCTATACTATAAATTGTGCCTGGTGAATTTGTTCCCCAAGCGCCTATCGTATATGCAATAACCGGTGTTGGTATACACATATCGGTTGTACCACCAGGACTCAGGATACCACCTGACGGATTTGATATATTTTTTACCAAGTAATTTTTGGAATTGATACAATCATTAGTTCCACTAGCAGAAATTATCATTGAAAACACACCTTGTTTTAAGTAAGTATGACTTAAAGGAAGACTAATGTTATTCTCTATAGTACCATCTCCCCAATTTATTGAATAACTACTAGCACAAGGCGTTGCAGATGTGTTTCCAACTGTAATTGTGTACGTTGGACTTGCAAATGAGGCATTGGCGCAGTTACTAAATTGCGTTGATGGGGTAGCAGTGGGATCCATATCCTTAAAATTGATATCCGGTTTTTGTTTTACTTTGATGGTCTTTGTCTTTACCACTGTACAGTTTCCATCAGTAACGGTTAGTTTTACAGTAACTGTTTTAGTTCCGCATCCCAATTCAGTAAAAGTATGAACAGGATTTTGTAGTACTGAGGTATCGCCCTTTCCAAAATCCCACAAATAAGAGTAGCTACCTGTACCGGTTGTAGTATCTGTAAATTGAATAGTAGTTCCTGAACAAGTATCGTCGTTGTTAAAAGTAAAATCTACAATAGGTATTGCATTCACACTAATCTTTACACTTTCCGTCATGGCTTGTGTGTCTTGTGTGTCTGCTATGCTTACTAGTTTATATTCATAAATTCCAATAGTAGTTGTAGGAACAGTAACTGTAATACTACTATTGCCACCAATTGTTTTAATTGTTTGATTAGAACCACCATTAATTGTATATGTAAAAGTATAAGGTGCCGTTCCATCTTTTCCGGTAAAAGTAATTATTGGGTTAGCTCCACCTACGCAAACTGAAGTTGTAGTAGTCGTTATTGTAGCCGCTGGTAGGACTACTTTTTTAATACGAGTAGGAGTACCCTTCGTTTTGCGCTCTTTTGTACTAGATGCTACAGAATCTAAAGTGATTGTAGCATTTGCAGTTGTATTTGAAAGCAATACTATAGAAAGAATTATTATTTTGTAAAACTTCTTCATAAAATGTATTGAATGGTTAATTCTAAATAGATAAAATTTAACCTTGATTAGTCAGAAATCGGTTAATAGTAGAGAAATTTTTAATTACCAATATTTACCAAATGTAATGTTAAAAATCAGAAGCCAAGATCCCCATAAATAGTGATTTTTAATTATTTAGTTGATTTTTATAAATTTATCAATATCATAGATAGGTTCGCTTTGTTATCCTTATAATTTTATTTTTACGATAAAAATACTGATTATATTTTATTAAATGGGTCTAATTGAGAAGAAAAATAAAACTATTTATGATGTTTTCTTGTAAGGAAGATTGTTATTTTTATGGTTTATGATTCATGCAATTCGCAACTGTGGTTTACTTTAAAGAATTCTTTTTTAGTTTTTTAAGATATATCTGTTCAGCTTCTGCGTAAAGCATCACAATAGGCAAAATTTATTTTGAATAAAATACTGTCAAGTAATTTGTAAATACACTAGCAAACGCTGTTACTTAAAATATCGCTTTTGATTGATTTGATTCCCAGCATTAGCTCTTGATGTTTTTAATTTTTTATGACTTTTCTAATAAATTCTTGACCATTAGCTTTCTTTAGCTTTAGGAAATAAATACCGCTGTTCCATTTACTGGTGTTGATTGTATTTGTTGTTTGAGTAGCATCTATCTTCTTACCTAATACATCATACATTTCAATAGAAGAAGGTATTTCTGTTTCTACAATGATAGAATTCGTAAATGGATTGGGATATATTTTAAAATGATTTTTCGAGAAATCTTCGTTTCCAAGCGTTCCCGAAAATTCTATCAACGAGACGTATGCCGCATCGTTAATGCCATTGCTCGTAAAAGTGGTTCGTCTTCCCGAATGTTGAAGTTCTATATTTACAATTCCGCCTACAAAAGCCGACAAATCAAAATTTGTAGTAGTAAATGGATCTGAGTTTAACGAATTGGGCACTTGCGATGGTATAAATTGTTTTCCGTTAATCATAATCCTGAACCAAGAAGAATTTGCCGTATAAAATCGAGCCAACTTATAATTCAAAGTCATTGTTAGACTAGCTAAATTGGTTGCGTTTACCCGAAAATTTAATGAAGAAACAAAATTTTATTCTCATTCCAAGCCTGATTATCAGTAGTATTTAGATCGCCAAACCAAGTTTTACCATTTTCTCTTTGATGTAAATTGACATAATTGTATACTGTGTTGATAGTAACATTTGACGAATTATTAAATTTTGGAACAAAGTAAGTTGTAAAATTACCTGAATTGAATGCTTCACTAAATGGCGTATTAATAACAGTTGTTTTAGTAGATTCAAATAATTCTAAAAAAGCAGTAATCTCGTTTCCACATATTTTTCGAACAAATATTTTATAAGCTTTGGCGATTGTTAAGTTATCGAAAGTATACGGCAAAGAAACGGTTGTCCATATATCATCCTTCAATTCTGTGGCTTGGTTGACAATTGCAACTTCATAATTAGAAGACAAGTCGGTTGCGTGCAAAGTGATGCTATTTTCTGTTGATGTGGTTAAAAAATCATTTTCTTTAGCCAAACAAATAGTGCTTTTTAATTCGATGTTATCAACAAAAGCAGTACGAATTCCTATATCTCCAGTATATTTGCTTAACGATTGCAAGTCGAGATTAATGGTTTGTCCGATAAATTCAGACAAATCAATGGTTATTTTTTGAAAATTTACGTCTCCGCCAGGACTACTTTTAAAGGTCCAAGTTTTTACAATATTATTGATGCGAACCCTAAAATAGTTTTCTTCTTTTTGCTTTAAATCAAATGTAAAAACTGGATTTGTCGGATTATTGGTCAAATCGATAATAAAATTGGCTTGACTAATAAAATTAGAATTTGTGTTCCATACATCAAAGTCGGACCAAGTATTGGCTTGCATAGCATCTAAAGAACCTCGAAACAAAATGCCATTTGCCGAGTTGTTTCCCGCTTTGTTTGACATTGAGGCATTTGCAATAAAACCGCCTGAAAAAATATAATCACGAGTATTTGTGGCATCAAAATTTATGGAGTGAGGCACCGAAATAGACAATGGCTTGGTTGAAAAGCCAATATAGGCAAATCGATTTATTGGGGTATCGCAGTTTGTTTTGGTCGCAAAAACATATTCTTGTGCGGGTAACAAATTGGCTAATTCAATACTGTTTTGTACCGTTGGAATTAAGTTAGATGGCATTGGCATTCCTTTCTCATAAACCACATAATTATAGCCAGTTACAGCTTGATTATTTTCAATGACGATTGTCGCTGTTGTTTGCGATGGAGCGGCTTGTATTCCCGAATATGCAGGTCTAATACAACGTTCGAGTGTTCCAATAAATTGGGTTGTTGGATATGAATTTTCATTTAGAATAGCACCTCCTGTGCTTCCTGTAAACGATACTTTGCTACGAATTGGCGGGTTGCCAAAATTCTCACTTCCTTTAAAAGCGCTAATTAAACTTGAGGTCAAACCAGGAGCAGTTTCAGAAACTTCTATTACTAAATTATCAGTGCCATTATAAAAAAAAGGTTGAGAAAAACTAATAATAACCTCTGCCCTCGTTTGCGTTATTGCGCCACTAAAAACCGTTGTAAGCGTGTTGGTATCAATAAATGGTATTGCTGCACCGAATTCTGCTAATGTGGTTGTGCCAATTTTAACTGTCCAAATATTGGAATTTGCTAAACTAATATTATCGAACGAGGTTTTATACCGAATTTCGGTAATTGTTCCTTTAAATTGTATTTCGTTTGGATAATATAAAGTTTGTGTTTTTGAAAATTCCGACTGGCAGCCGACAGGCTGATTGGTAAAATCGCCTCCGCCAGCACCGGCTGTAAAGCTTGCTATTTGTTCGGATTGTGCAACACAAAAGATAGGAACCAATAGTATAAAGAGTAGATTTTTCATCGTTAAATTATTTTAATACGTTTTACGCAATCTTTAAATTGGATATTTAGGCTTTAGTAAAAACAATCAAGAATATCATCTTATAAAATTTCTTCAAATAAAATAAAATTGATAAACTGTAATTGCATCACTTTCAAATTGTTATATTTAGAAAGATATGTCATTTTCAAATTCAAACATACGATTTATAATGATAATTTCTTTGCGTTTTCCCTTATTTTCAGATTTTTTTGTACTAAAAGCTGAATCAGAATTAATTTCATAAGAAAAAAGCAAATTTGATACATTTCAATAGGTTTTATTTAATATTGTTGGGATAATATTAATTCGGATAAAATTTCATTAAGTATAGCAGATGATTTTTTTTTCTATGATTTAGTACATTATAGTTCGATAATAATCTCTAAATTAGCCAAAGCTCTTGCTGCAATTATCAATTAAATGGTATTACTATGAAAAATCTAAGTTTATTTTGTTTTCTCTTGATTTGTATTTGTCTTGAAAGTTGTAATAAAAATTCAAAGAATGTTGATAATCAAGTAGTAGAAAAGCCGCTAAGCGTGCTATGCTACCAAGCACTTTACGAAACAGATACAATTGACTTGAAAATAAACACCTTCAAGAATGGGAAAATTTTGGGAGATATGGAAATGAAATTTCTTAATATGCCCATAAAGGTTGGTAAAATTGCTGGCGAATCTCGAGGCGATACTTTATTTGCCGATTACACTTTTATTCAAGGTGCAAATGATAAAGTGACTTTTAAAAATCCAATTGCATTATTAAAAACCGGAAAAAAACTAATTTTAGGCAACGGACAAATCGAAACCTATTTGGGTGCTTCCTATTTTGCAAAAGGTAAACCAATAGATTTTGAAAATGTAAAATTTAAGTTTGCGGCTGTCGATTGTGCCAAAAAGTAGCGCTGTAAGTCAAAAAGTTCACGAGTTCTCAAACTAAAACCCTGTTCCAAATCTGGAACAGGGTTTTTGGTTTTAGCAAAAGAAGAGGTAGAATCGCCGCTTGAACTACTTGTTCAGTACTTTTTTACTTACTACAGCATTGGCTT
>CAMBHH010000067.1 GCA_945866505.1 Flavobacterium psychrophilum | reverse complement strand
AGGTCAAAAATCATTTGCAACGCATTGGAAAAATAGAACTTCCCGAATTTGAACCGATTTTGGGTTCGGAAAAACAATTTTTTTACAGAAATAAAATGGAATTTTCGTTTTCGAACAGCCGTTGGCTAACCGAAAAAGAAATCGACAGCTCCGAAGACTTGGGCAACAGAAATGCGTTGGGTTTCCATATTCCGAAAATGTGGGATAAAATTTTGGACATTAATAAATGTCATTTGCAAGAAGATCCATCAAATGCCATTCGCAATGAAATTCGGGCTTTCGCCAATGAAAATAATCTCAGTTTTTTCAATCCAAGAAATCACGAAGGTTTGCTTAGAACTTTGATGATGCGTACGGCTTCGACAGGAGAAATTATGGTTTTGATTCAGTTTTTCGAAAATGACAACGCCAGTAGAGAATTAATTTTAGACCATATTTACGAGAAATTCCCGCAAATTACTTCGCTGCAATATGTGGTCAATAATAAAGCAAACGATACTTTATACGACCAAAACATCAAACTTTACAAAGGAAGAGATTACATTTTGGAAGAAATGGAAGGCTTGAAATTTAGTATTAACGCCAAATCTTTTTACCAAACTAATTCAGACCAAGCCTTCGAGTTGTATAAAATTACTCGCGATTTTGCTGGACTTTCTGGCAACGAAATTGTTTATGATTTATATACAGGAACGGGAACTATTGCCCAATTTGTGTCAAAAAATGCCAAAAAAGTAATTGGTGTAGAAAGCGTTCCCGAAGCAATTACTGATGCTAAAGCCAATGCAGAACGCAACAAAATTAAGAACTGTGAGTTTTATGTAGGTGACATGAAAGTGGTTTTCAACGAAAGTTTTATTGCACAACACGGAAAACCAGACGTAATTATTACGGATCCACCGAGAGATGGAATGCACGCAGCTGTCATTGAACAAATTATGAAAATTGAACCCTCAAAAATTGTGTACGTAAGTTGCAACTCGGCGACGCAAGCTCGAGATTTGGCTTTGATGGACGAAAAATACAAAGTTACTCGTGTAAGACCAGTAGACATGTTTCCACAAACGCATCATGTAGAAAATGTTGTACTTTTGGAGAAGAAATAATTTTAGATTTTAGATTGCAGATTTCAGATTTATTATTGCCTGTGGCAGGTTGCAGAATGCAGGTAACCATTGAAATTGATTTTTGCCATTGAAATTGAAATTGATATTTAGTTGAAATTGCCATTGAAGTTTAAAGAAACTTATGAAAAAAATAGTTGCTTTTTTGATACTTATAATATTCGCTTCTTCTAGCTGTGAGAAAGACGATATTTGCGATGCCAATACGCCCACTACGCCACGTTTGGTTATTGACTTTTACAATGTTACTAATCCAACCGTAAAAAAGAATGTGACGAATTTGAAAGTTATTGGTGAAGGAATGACCAACGGTATTGTATTTGTTCCTGGCGCAACGGGAGACGCACAATACTTAGCGAATGGGAGTACCATTTCAATTCCATTAAAGACGGATGCAAATTCAACTAAATACAATTTTATTCTCAATGCAGGCAATTCAAATCCTGCATTGATAGACATCGATGCAATCACTTTCAATTACAGTAGAAATGATGTTTTTGTATCGCGAGCTTGCGGTTTTAAAACACTTTTTACTTTTGAAACAAGCAATCCTTTTGTTCATACCTCAGTTCCAGCTATCAAAGAAAAATGGATGAAAGCTATTTTTATCCAAAAAAGCAACATAGACAACGAAAATGAAACACATATTAAAGTATATTTTTAGTTTTTGTTTTCTGCTGTTAACGCTATTAACTCAGGCACAAGAAACTAATTTGACCAAAACCCTTTCAGAAAAAAAGAATTCTGAGGCCAAAGTTCCTGAATCTCCAAAACAGGCTAATACTACAACAGCGACAGCTAAGAAAACTGACACTATTGCAGCCGTAAAAAAAGACCGATATGGCGTTCGAGTGGGACTTGATTTGTATAAATTGACCCGTGGCCTATATGATTCTAATTATAAAGGAATCGAATTAGTGGGCGATTACCGTTTAACGAAAAATTATTATGTAGCTGCAGAACTAGGAAGCGAAAACAAAACAACCGAAGATGACCGATTGAATTCCACCACTAAAGGAACATACATAAAAGTGGGGTTTGATTATAATGCATACAAAAACTGGCTGGATATGGAAAATATTATTTCCATTGGTTTGCGTGCTGGTTTTAGCACTTTCAATCAGGAATTAAACAGTTACAAAATATACAATTCAAATCCGTATTGGGGCGAAGTGCCTCCTAAAGTTTCTGGAGAAACTTTTAATGGCTTAACCGCAGGCTGGATTGAGGTAGTGGCAGGAATAAAAGTAAAAGTGTATAACAATATATTTTTAGGTTTCAGTCTTCGAATGAACACCTTAGTTTTTGACAAGCAACCCAGTGACAACTTTGAAAACTTATATATTCCAGGCTTCAACAGAACCTATGATGGAAATTTTGGGGCTGGATTAAACTATACCGTTACTTACTTTATTCCGTTATATAAAAAGATGGTAAAACCTAAAAAAGAAATTACAAATTAGGAATAACAAATTGGGAATCTCCAGCTGAGCCTTAATTCATAATTTAAAATTCAAAATTCTTTTTATCCTATTTCCTTAATTCCTTTTACAAAAAGCCATGACATAAATAATTTCTCGCCGTCCTTGGTTTTAGTAGCATAAAATTTTGGTGCCAAAAGAGTTCCGGCGACAAATGCGGACATCGAAATCCATAAACCTTCAACATTGGTGTAATTTCCAATCAAAAATCGGAACAAAATAAATAATATTCCAAAACATCCTAGTTGGTATAGAAAAGCACGTACTTGTAATTTGGTCATTTTTTTTTGGGTATTAGGTTTTGGGTGTTAGGTTTTGGTCGTACTACTAAACATTATTATCTGTTGTTTGACTCGATCCGTCAAGGCGAACTGGCGAAGCAAACTTCGTTCTCTTGCTTCCTTCGTACATTTCGTATTTTACCAATCGCGCTTCGATGCTGGCATTGAAAAGTTTGATTTTTCGGGAAGGCTTTAATCCCACATATTTCAAAGCTTCTAGATTTCCGGTGATGAACCAAGCATTGGTTCCTGGATAATTTTTCTTCAAAGTGTCGCCAATATTTTTGTAGAATTCTTCCATATGAATGTCCAATCGCTCATCATAAGGCGGATTAAAAACCATATGTAATTTCCCTTGCGAAGTTTTCTCCGTATCGAAAAAGTTACGTTCTTCTATGGAAATGTATTCGTCCAAATTGGCGTTTTTGATGTTGTCTTTTGCTTTCATTACCGCGCTTGGCGCTTTGTCATAGCCTTTTATGGTATAATGAAATTCACGAATTTTCTTCATCAATGAATCCATTATTTGGTCAAACAAATCATTGTCCCAATCGTTCCATTTTTCGAAAGCAAATTCCTTGCGATTGATGTTTGCCGGAATATTACAAGCAATCATTACGGCTTCCGCCAAAAATGTACCCGAACCACACATTGGATCCAAGAAATCGCCTTGACCATCCCAGCCAGAAAGCAGTAGAATTCCTGCTGCCAAAACTTCATTTATTGGAGCGATATTCGTAGCTGTTCTATAGCCACGTTGGTGCAAAGAATTACCAGAAGTATCTAGTGCTACTGAAACTTGGTCTTTGTCGATATGGATATTAATTCTCAAGTCAGGATGGATTTTCTCGATACTCGGACGTTGTCCCGTTCTTTCGCGAAACTGATCTACAATAGCGTCTTTACATTTTTGAGAAACAAATTCCGAATGATTAAAATACTCTGAATGTACTGTAGCATCAATCACAAAAGTCTGATTGGCACTAAGAAATTTCGACCAGTTTACTCCTGAAATTCCTTTATATAAAGCATTTTCGTCTCTTGCTTTAAAGAAATAAATAGGTTTCAGGATTTTCAAAGCCGTTCTCAAAGACAAATTAGCTTTGTACATAAAACCTTTGTCGCCTTTGAAACTCACCATTCTCACACCTTGCTCCACATCTTGTGCGCCAAGCATTTTCAGTTCATTTGCTAGTATTTCTTCAAAACCAAAAAAGGTTTTGGCAATCATTCTAAAATTATTTTCCATTGTAAAATCAAGTATTCGGTGCAAAAATACACTAAATTTGCAGGACTTGAATTATAAGAAAAAGAATAAATGCCGAATTCACTAAAACCAAACACCCAAGACCCAAAACCTAATACCAATACTTGGTTTGCCTCTTGGTTTGATACTCCCTATTATCATATCCTTTACAAAGAGCGAAATTACAGAGAAGCCCAGCTTTTTATGGATAATCTCACGCATTACCTCAACCTTCCTGAAAAGGCAAAAGTGCTCGATTTAGCTTGTGGCAAAGGGCGTCATTCTATTTATTTGAATCAATTGGGTTACGAAGTTGTTGGCGCTGATTTATCTGCAAACAGCATTGCCGAAGCCAATAAAAACCAAAATAAAACCTTGCATTTTCAGGTTCACGATATGCGAGAAACTTTCGAAGATAAATTTGATGCTATATTTAACTTATTTACCAGCTTTGGATATTTCGAAAATGACGAAGACAACTTGACCACCTTGAAGGCGATGAAAGACAGCTTAACCGAACACGGTTTTGCTGTAATCGATTTTATGAATGTAAACCAAGTTGTTGGTAATCTGGTTCCAGAAGAAATAAAAATCGTGGAAAACATTCACTTTCATATCAAACGTTATGTAAACGACGGACATATTTATAAAGAAATTGATTTTGAAGATCAAGGCGAGAAATTTCATTTTACCGAAAAAGTTAAAGCTTTAACGCTTCAAGACTTTGAAGAAATGATGGAACAAGCTGGAATTTATTTGTTGGATATTTTTGGGGATTACAAACTGAAAAAATTCCACAAAACCGATAGTGAACGATTGATCATGATATTTAAATAAGAAGTTAGAAGTGGGAAGCTGAAAGATGGAAGTTAGGAGTGGGAAGTTTGAAATGTTTTCAGCAACTTAAACTCTTAAACCACTTTAAACAACCTTAAACCTTTAAACAATCTTAAACTTTTAAACAAATAAATGAACTACTTTTTACCCTTATTTTCAGTGCTTTTAGGATACGGTATTGCTTTGTTTTTGAAACCAAAAAGCAAAAACAATCTTAAATTATTGTTGGCTTTTAGCGGTTCGTTTTTACTATCATTAACCGTGATGCACTTATTGCCTGAGGTTTACGAAAGTCACAATTCTAATGCCGGACTTTTTATAATGGCGGGAATTTTATTCCAAATCATTTTAGAATTTTTCTCCAAAGGTGCTGAACACGGTCACGTTCACGGTCACGAAAAAATGGAACAAATGCCTTGGTTACTGTTTATCAGCCTTTGTATTCATGCTTTTTTGGAAGGATTTCCCGTAAGTCATCATCATAGTTTAGCTCTCGGAATTGCCATTCATCATTTGCCGATTGCCATCATTTTGACGCTGTTTTTTATTAATGCGCAATTAGACAAAAAAGCTATTTTCGTCTTTATGTTTACCTTTGCCATTATGACTCCGTTGGGAACCATTATTTCCGACTATTTACCCATTTTAAATGAGTATTACACCGAAATTACTGCTGTTGTTATTGGAATATTATTCCATATTTCGTCGACCATTATTTTCGAAAGTAGCGAAGGACACAAGTTCAACATCGCCAAGGTTTCAATGATTATTTTGGGTATATTGTTAGCTTGTTTTATATAATTCTTAAAAAATTTGTTTATGAAAATTAATGCTCTATTATTGATTTTGATACTTTTTCTTGCACCCAAAATTATTTCAGCGCAAAAAAAAGCTGTTCCTTTTAATAATTCGAAAATTCAGTATGAAGGCAGAGTTGCGTTCAATGATAGCGTTGCATGTATCAATTGGTCGGGTTCTTCTATTATCCTTAATTTCAAAGGTTCTGAAATTTCGGCAATTTTAAAAGATGCAGATACGTCTAATTATTATAATGTAATTTTAGACGACAAAGTGATTTCAAAAATTAATTTGAAAACCGATAAGCATAATTACATTTTGGCATCGGGTTTGTCGAATGAGAATCATACAATTCAGCTGTACAAAAGAACGCAGTGGGGCGATGGACAAACTTTTTTCTATGGATTTGAAACGAATTCTGGAACAAAAATTCTTCCAAAATCAAAACCAAAAAAGAAGAAAATAGCATTCTATGGAGATTCAATTACTTGTGGTCATGGCAATGAAGATACCACAGGCAAAGACTCTGGAACTGGTCATTTTGAAAACCATTATTTGACTTATGGCGCATTGACGGCTCGACATTTCAATGCCCAAAACCAAAGCATTTCAAATAGCGGAATAGGTATTATGTTAAGTTGGTTTCCTAATGTGATAACCGACATTTATGATTTAACCGACCCGCATGACAAAACAAAAAAATGGGATTTTAAAAATTACATTCCTGATGTTGTGGTAATTAATCTGTTTCAAAATGATTCGTGGTTGGTGAATAAACCCAAACATCCAGAGTTCATTTCTAAATTTGGAACTGTAAAACCTACCGATGATTTTATAATTAAATCGTATGAAAACTTCGTAAAACTAATTAGATTGAAACATCCTAAAGCATCGATCATTTGTGCGTTAGGGAATATGGATGCTACAAAAGAAGGTTCTAAATGGCCCAATTATATTAAAAAAGCGGTTGGAAATTTGAATGATAAAAAAATATACACTCATTTCTTTGCCTATAAAAATACGCCTGGTCATCCAAAAGTGAACGAGCAAAAAGCAATGGCCGATAGTTTGATTGCTTTTATTGATGCAACTATTAAATGGTAAAACAGTTTATAGTTGAAGTTAGATACGTTTAATTCAATTTTAAATTTATTTCCTTGAAATTTATTTGTTAAATTTGTAAAAAATAATAAATATGGAAACTGCTATTTTACAACGAATTACCATAAAACCAGATGTTTGCAATGGTAAACCAACGTTACGTGGAATGAGAATTACGGTAGAAACCATTTTACAGTTTTTATCTGCTGGAGATACTGTAGAAGCTATATTAGAGACCTATCCCTTTCTTGAAAAAGAAGACATTCTAGCTTGTATCGCTTTTGCTCTAAAAAATCTATCGTCTTATAAAAATGATATTCAATTAGCAAGTTTACTAAATTCCAAATAGCTTATGAAAACTTTTAAATTCTTCATCGTAACTTCTTTACTTTTTTTATTTTCTTGTACTGATGAATATTCCAACTCGCCAAGTAATTTAATTATTGGAAAATGGAAATTGCAATCAATAACTCATTGGAAAAACGGAACTATAGAGACACTACAAACCAATAGTGTGAATTTTGAATTTTCAAAAACTAAAGTAAGTATTGACAATGATAACTATTTGCATGGGACTGGAACTTTTAATTATTCTATTAAAAATGAAAATTATTTCAATCCGGAGTTAGAAGAACCAAAAAATGATGTTCTAATAATTGGTAGAGAAAAATATGTAATTGAAATTGATTACGGTGCAAATAGTTTAATCATGACAAATTATTCAGACGGAAGAATCATTTATCAATTAAAAAAATAATTATCTATTTTTTATTTTGAATTTATTTCCTCTCTATTTGTAATCGTACCTTTTATATTTATCGAGTGAATTCAAGTTGCAAAATCTTTAATTAATTGTCATTATGCAAGAAATTCAAAATTTAGTAACCGAAATAAGCGAAACCCAAAGCTATTTTAGGCAACAAGCCCAAAAACAAGTTAATATTGGGCTTACGTTGCGCAATTGGTTTTTTGGTTTTTATATTGTAGAATACGAACAAAAAGGGAAAGACAGAGCGGTTTATGGAGAAAATTTAATTCGAAATTTATCAAAATTACTAGGCGAAAATAATCTAAAAGGTTTTTCGGAAGTAAATTTAAGAATGTATCGCAGTTTTTATTTATGCTATCCCGAGATTCAACAGACACTGTCTGTTGAATTGTATATTAATGACTTTCAGAGAAATACAATTTTGCAGACAGTGTCTGCAAAATTAATAGCAAACCAAAACCAAGTAGATAATAATGAAATTGTAATTTTTCACTCAAAGTCTGGAAAATCTATTTCAGATATTGAAAAAGCGATAAATCATTTAAGTTTTTCTCATTTTATAGAATTAATAAAACAAGATAATGATACCAAACGCAGTTTTTATCAATGGCAAAGCATTGATAATAGTTGGTCGGTTCGAGAATTGCAACGAGCCGTAAACAGTATGCTGTACGAACGAACAGGCTTGAGTTTTGACAAGGAAAAAGTTATTGAAAATCAAAAGAAACAACTACCACTTCTTCCTGAAGATTTTTTCAAAAACCCCTATATTTTAGAATTTTTAGAACTCAAACAAGAAAGCGATTATTCCGAAAGCGATTTGGAAAAAGCTATTATCAATCATTTGCAAACCTTTTTGATCGAATTGGGTAAAGGATTTTGTTTTGAAGCGCGTCAAAAACGGATTACTTTTGACAATACCCATTATTTTATAGATTTGGTTTTTTATCATCGCATTTTGAAATGCAATATCCTCATTGACTTGAAATTAGGCGAATTCACTCACGCTGATTCGGGACAAATGAATGTGTATTTGAATTATTATAATGAAAACGAAAAACAAGAAAACGATAATCCGCCCATTGGATTGATTTTATGTGCAGGCAAAAATGAAAACCTGGTAAAATATGCTACAGCTAATTTAAGTCAACACGTTTTTGTGTCTAAATATTTGATCAACTTACCCAACGAAAACGATTTGAAAAAAATTATTGAAGAAGAACAAAAGAAATTTATTTAAAAATGACCTTCACAAAAACCACCGAACAATCCTCGAAATACGAACATTTAGAAAAAATGTCGGTTCAGGAATTATTGTCGAATATCAATCAGGAAGACAAAACCGTACCGTTTGCTGTCGAAAAAGCTTTGCCACAAATTGAGATTTTGGTTGATGAAATTGTTGTCAAAATGAAACTCGGCGGACGATTGTTTTACATTGGCGCAGGAACTTCTGGACGTTTGGGTGTGGTTGATGCATCGGAATGCCCACCAACATTTGGTGTTCCTTTTGACTTGGTCAACGGAATCATTGCAGGTGGCGACAAAGCCATTCGTCGTGCGGTAGAAAATGCCGAAGACGACGCCAATCAAGCTTGGATTGATTTGAAAGAACAAAAAATCAAAGAAAATGACGTAGTGATTGGAATTGCCGCTTCGGGAACTACACCTTATGTGATTGGTGGTTTGCAGACTTGCAACGAAAATAATATAACCACAGGAAGTATTTCTTGTAACGCAGGAAGTCCGCTTTCGCAAACGGCAAAATTCTCAATAGAAGTTGTTGTAGGTCCTGAATTTGTTACGGGAAGTTCCAGAATGAAAGCCGGAACGGCACAAAAATTAGTCTTGAATATGATTTCGACTGCGACGATGATTCAACTTGGAAAAGTTAAGGGCAACAAAATGGTCGATATGCAATTGAGCAACAACAAACTCGTAGATCGTGGCGTAAAAATGATTATGGGAGAAATTCCTGTTTCCTACGAAAAAGCTGCTGAATTATTGACAAAATACGGAAGCGTAAGAAAAGCAGTTGATCACTTCCAACCTCCAACTTCCAACTTCTAACTTCGAATGTCAACAAACAAAGAACTTTTATCCAAATCCATAAAATATTTAGCTTGGGCTTTGCCTTTGCTTTTTATTGGTCCATCCTTGATTTACAATGCGTTTATGAACAAGCAAAATGTATGGCATTATTTGGTTTTAGGAATCGGAATTGCTGTTTGTATTGGCGCAGTTTATTTGATGTTTTTGGGTTTAAAAACAATGATGCGAAGTTTATTTAACGACTAATGGAAAACCTCATAAACACCCATAAAACCTTCGAAAAAGTTTCTTTTATTGACAAAAAAGTCCATAATCGGGAGTTTGAAGATTGTATTTTCAAGAACTGCGATTTCTCGAACAGCAATTTCTGCAACAACACCTTTATGGATTGCGAATTTATCGATTGCAATCTGTCGATGACAGAATTGACTGGAACAAGTTTAAAAACAGTACATTTTAAAGATTGTAAATTGCTAGGAATACACTTCCACTTGTGCGCTGATTTTCTATTCAGCGTCAGTTTTCAGGATTGTGTTTTAGATTATTCATCGTTTGCTAATAAGAAAATGCCGAAAACAAAGTTTGCTTCCTGTTCCATGAAAGAAGTTACTTTTATTGGAACAAATCTCACGAATTCAATTTTCGAAAATTGCAATTTAGAAAATGCTATTTTCAATGATACGCAATTGGCTGGAGTTGATTTCAAAACGGCTTACAACTATAAAATTGATCCTGAATTTAATCCGATGCGAAAAGCGAAGTTTTCGACACAAGGAATTGTGGGACTATTGGATAAATATGATATAAAAATTGAATAAAATGGAAGCGACAAATTCCTATTTAGAAAGCGTAAAAAAGCAATTTGTATATTACAAAAAATTGGGGGAAAAAGCGATAGATCAACTAGAACCCAAACAACTTTTTGTTTCCATAAATGAAGATACTAATAGTATTGCTACGATTGTGAAGCATCTTTCGGGAAATATGCTTTCGCGTTGGACGGATTTTCTAAGTTCGGATGGCGAGAAAGAATGGCGAAATCGCGATTTGGAATTTGTGGAAACTATTGAAACCAAAGAAGAATTATTAACCACTTGGAACAAAGGCTGGGATTGTTTTTTGGATGCTTTGAACGGATTGCAAGCGGAACAACTATCGACCATTATTTATATCCGAAACGAAGGACATACTGTGATTGAAGCGATAAATCGACAAATGGCACATTATCCGTATCATATTGGGCAAATTGTTTTCTATGCCAAAATGTTGAAACAAAGTGAATGGACTAGTTTGTCTATTCCAAAAAACAAGTCGAATAATTACAATTTAGACAAATTCTCCAAAGAGAAAAGCATTCGGAATTTTACGGATGATGAATTAAATAAAATAACAAACATTACAGGTTTAAAAAACCCGTGAGGCTTCATAAAGATAACCAATGAAAAAAATAATCATTCTTCTTCCGATACTGTTATTAGTGTCTTGTTATAATGCAGAACACAATTGCAAGGATTTCAAAACAGGTAAATTCAAATTTGAATACAAGGTTGATGGTGTAAATAAAACCACTGTTTTTAAACGCAAAGACAGTATCGAAATTGAAACCTTCGAAGGTAAAACCGACACTTCCAGTATTCGATGGGTAAATGATTGCGAATATATTTTACAAAAAATTCACCCAAAAAATAGGGCTGAAAAAAACGCAATTAATATGAAAATCTTGACCACTTCAAAGAATTCCTATACCTTTGAATTTGGAATTGTGGGAAGTGATCAAAAACAACGGGGAACGGTGGAGAAAATGGAAGAGTGAAGATGGTAGAAGGAAGTTTTCAGAAAACCCATAACTCATAACTCATAACTTATAACGTACTAAAATGGAAGTATTTTTAAATCCTGATGCTTGGATTGCCTTATTAACATTGACTTTTCTGGAGATTATTCTGGGAATAGACAATATTATTTTCATATCGATTGTAACTGGAAAATTACCACCAGAAAAAAGAAAAAGTGCTACCAAAATAGGTATGTTTTTGGCCATGTTTATGAGGATTGCCTTATTATTTGGCATTAGTCTTTTGATTCAAATGAAAAAACCTTGGTTTTATATCGATTTTAGTTGGTTTTCAGCTGGAGTTACTGGTCAAAGTCTTATTCTACTATTAGGTGGATTGTTTTTGATTTATAAAAGCACCAAAGAAATTCACGAAAAAGTGGATGAAAAAGGCGAAGAAGAAAAAGAAATTGGTAAAACAGCAGCAAAATCCTTACAAGGTGTTCTATTGCAAATCATTATGATTGATTTGGTATTTTCTTTCGATAGTATTCTGACAGCAGTTGGAATGACAAATGGAGTTGAAGGAGCCCTTTATATTATGGTTATGGCCGTAATAATTTCGGTGTTAATTATGATGCAATTTGCCGTTCCGGTTGGGACTTTTGTCAACAATCACCCTTCTATTCAAATTCTGGGATTATCATTTTTAATTCTTATTGGATTTATGTTAATTACAGAAAGTGCTCATTTATCGAATGCCTTGATATTTGGCGGACACGTTACACCCGTGCAGAAAGGATATTTGTATTTTGCCATTTCCTTCTCACTATTTGTGGAGTTTTTGAATATGAAAGTCGATAAGAATAAGAAAAAGAAATAAAATAAATAAATCAAAGCTCCTTTCGGGGCTTTTTTTATATTGAATTGATTTAAATTAGCAATATGAAAAATACAATCTCACAAAGAGTTGCCGACTTTCTTAAGAACTTCCCTCCTTTTAGTTTTTTAAAACAAAAAGACATCGAAATCATTTCGGAACAAATAACAATCATTTATAAAGAAAAAGATAGTGTTGTTTTTGCCTTAAACGAAGAAACGCACGACAGTTTTTATGTTGTTCACAAGGGAGCTGTGGCGCTTAGACCAGACCAACAAAGCGATATTTTGGATATGTGTGACGAAGGGGATGTTTTTGGTTTAAGACCTCTTATCGCCCACGAAAACTACAAAATGGAAGCTCGAACCTATGAAGAAACCATACTGTATGCCATTCCTATCACTGTTTTTAGGCCATATGCTCTTGAAAACAAAACTGTTGGTAATTTTTTAATAGAAAGCTTTGCATCGAACACATTAAACCCATTTTCAAAAAGTCATAGAGGCAAATTATACGGAGAAGAAATTGAAGCCGACACCAAATTATTGGACTTGCAACAAGTAAAATATTCCAAAAAGATAATAAGTTGTTGGCCATCAACAACAGCTCAAGAAGTGGCTAAAATTATGATTGATAAAAATGTGGGCGCCATTCTTGTGGTCGAGCGAAATCTCCCAATTGGTATCATTACAGACAAAGATTTAAGAAACAAAATTGTAACGGGCGAATATCCAATCACAACTATTGCTTCTGCAATAATGACGACTCCAGTGATTACCTATCCTACTAAAATGACAATCACTCAAGCTCAAATGGCGATGATGAAGACTGACATTAGTCATTTATGCATCACTGAAGATGGAACTACGAATACAAAAGCGATTGGAATGTTATCCAAACACGATGTTATGGTGTCGATTGGAAATAATCCTGCAGTATTGATGAGAGCCATAAAACGTTCAAAAAAATACAAGAAAATCAAGTTAATTCGCGGGGCTATTTTACAATTATTAAAGGGCTATTTAGATCAAAATATACCAATGATGCTGACGTCAAAAATAATTTCTGAATTGAATGACGCTTGTACCAAACAAGTAATTGAAATTGTGTTGAAAAAAATGGACACTCCACCACCAGTGCAATTTTCTTGGTTGGCAATGGGGAGTCAAGGGCGAAGTGAACAATTATTGCAAACCGACCAAGATAATGCTTTAGTTTACGAAGATGTTTCGGACGCATTAGCGGAATCAACAAAAAAGTATTTTATAGATTTGGCAACTCACATTAATAAAGGTCTTTTTGAAATAGGTTACGAATATTGCCCCGCCGAAATGATGGCTTCTAATCCCAATTGGTGCTTGAGTCTTACCGAATGTAAAAATAAAGTACATCATTGGATAACCAATACTGGAAAAAATGAAGTACTATTATCCTTTATATTTTTTGATTATAGTTTGGTTTATGGAGACAAAGAGTTGACAAACAATTTGTCCGATTATATCTTTGAAGAGATAAAATCCAATCCAACATTTTATATCCATTTGGTCAGTGGTGCTTTACAAAGTCCATCGCCAACAGGATTTTTTAGAGAATTTTTATTAGAACAAGATGGTGCTAACAAGGACTTTTTTAATATCAAAAACCGAGCGTTAATGCCCCTTGCCGATGCTGCGAGAGTTTTAATCCTATCTCATTCCGTAAAATCCATCAGCAACACAGTAGAGCGATTTGAAAAATTAGTAGAGTTAGAACCTCAAAATGCTGAGTTGTATCTGTCTTGTGCATCGTCCTATAAGATTTTGTTGCGTTTCAGAACCAATCAAGGTCTATTACATAATGATTCGGGGCAGTTTATTTCTTTAGAAACTTTGTCCAAAACCGAAAAATTGAAACTAAAAAGCATTTTTAAAACGATCAAAGAATTGCAAGAACTCATTCGTATTCGTTTTAATGCTTCAAACATTTTATAGATGGATTTCATGACCAACATCAAAAAATTTATTAAAAACCTCTTTGGCATTTCTGGTACATTTGATGAAATAAAAGGAGATATTGATTCGACACGTTTTGTCGTTTTGGACACGGAGACTACTGGGTTTGACTATGAAAAAGACCGAATATTGTGCATCGGAGCTGTTGTTTTGCAGAATTATCGGATTCCACTTCAGGAAAGTTTGGAGGTTTACATTCAGCAAGAACACTACAACAAAGCAACGGCTCAAATTCACGGAATTTTAAGAGCATCCGTTTTAAATCGACCCAACGAGTTAGAGAGTTTGCAACAATTTCTTGATTTCTTGGGCGACTCCATCATCGTGGCACATCATACTTTTTTCGACATTACCATGATCAATAAAGCTTTGGAAAGAAATGGTTTGCCAAAACTAAAAAACAGAACCATTGACACCGCCCATCTTTACAAAAAAACATTGCTGTATTCTCCACTTCTCGTTAGAAAAGACAGTTATACTTTAGATGATCTTGCCGATAAATTTGATATTTCCAAAAAAGACAGACATACCGCAATGGGAGATGCCTATATTACGGCGATTGCTTTTTTGAAAATCTTGAATAAATTGAAAGAAAAAAAGAGGTTTAGTTTGCAGCAATTATTTAAATATTGACAAAACTAAACCCTTATTAAGTAGCTTTTACTATTAAAACAAAGTAATCTGTCCATCCTCGTCAAGTTGAATGTCCTCGTCATTCATTTCAATTGTGGTTTCTCCTTCTACTTCCAATTCTTCTGGAACCAATTCTTCTAGTTCTTCATAAGGTAAAGGTTCTAGCAAATTAACTTGTTTTAATTTATCAGTAGTCAATTGATTTCCTAACGCTTTCAAGCCTTTCACGGCAATGAAACTTTCAATATCTACCATTTGATTTTCTTTTTGAACGCCTTTGACTTTCGTAAAAATTAATTCGGCCATAGGACGATAATCGGTGGAAACGATTTCCAATTGAGATTTTGGATGCTCAGTAATAAAAATTTCTTCTTTTCCTTCGCTTTCAATCAGGAATCTTTTAATGTAATAGCGTTCTTTTTCGCCATCATAATAAATGGCAGAAATTGGTTTTTTAGGATGCCATTTTTCCAAAACCACCATATCTTCATCAAAATGTGTGGCCAATTCTGGAGTTATAACTTTTAATTTTCCCTTTTGCGAAATGATTAAAATCTTATCATTCGGTCTAAATTCGCCTAGCAGTTCTCCTCTTGCATCGACATTTAATCTTTGAACGGTATCGTCAAACCAAATCTTCCTAGGCAATAAAGTGGAGATTCCCTTTTCCTTGATTTCGATTTTCTTGATAGGATATTTACTAACCAAATTTCCTTTAGAAGCACGACCTTTTATAGCCATTGCGGCAAAATCGACATCCCATTTCAGTTTTTTGATGGTTCCAATTTGGCGTAAAATAATCGTAATTACCTCGGCCTCACCATTAGGATTACATGTGAAATACAAGATTTGTGATCCTTTTGTTTCACTTGTCAAATCGTATAATTTATCACGCGTAACTCCTGAAACATTGAAACGTTTTATATAGGATGGGCCCGATTTTCCGTCGCGGTAAATCATATTGTATATTGTGCGCTTATCGCTTTTGTCAAAAATAGCCACATGGATAATATCTTTACCGACGAATTTTTTGTCATCGACTTTGCAAATCATCATATTTCCGTCACGGAGAAAAACAATTACATCATCAATATCAGAACAATCTGTCACATATTCGTCTTTCTTTAATCCGGTTCCAATGAAGCCTTCTTCCCTATTTACATAGAGTTTGGTGTTTCTTAAAGCCACTTTTGTCGCTTCTATATTATCGAAACTACGCAATTCTGTTTGGCGTTCTCTTCCTTTTCCGTACTTCTCTTTTAACTTAGCAAAATAAGCAATGGCAAAGTCTATTAAATGCTCTAAATTATATGTTACTTCCTTCATTTCATCTTCTAACTTAGCAATCAAATCATCGGCTTTGTCAGAGTCAAAACGGGTAATACGAATCATCGGAATTTGAGTTAATTTTTGCAAATCGTCATCATTAATTTCTCTAACAAATGATTTTGTAAAAGGCTCAAAGCGATCATACATATACTTATAAAGTGATTCTCTATCAGAATACAATTTGAAATCAATATACATTTCTTCCCGAATGAA
>CAMBHH010000066.1 GCA_945866505.1 Flavobacterium psychrophilum | reverse complement strand
GAATGGGCTTCTCCAACAGGAAATCCGGTTTTTTTGGCATAATACTCTAAAGTTTTATCATCTGGCTGGTGGTATGGTTCATGAGGTAATGTAGGACAAAAATACATGAAAAAGGGTTTGTTTTTATTGAGTTCAACAAACTCTAAGGCCCTATCTTTAATCAGATCTGCACTGTAAGCTGAAAAAGGAATGTCCATATTTGAGTTTAATTCTACCAAGTCATTTTTACGTAAGTATGAGGTAAAATAATTATGGGCATGAATTTGTCCGTTGTAGCCAAAAAACTGGTCAAAACCTTGATTGTTTGGAGATCCTTCCGAAGCAGGATACCCAAGACCCCATTTCCCAAAAGCTCCAGTAGTATATCCCGCAGTCTTTAATAGTTCAGCAATTGTAATTTCGCCAGCTGGTATGGGCTCATTCCCCTCATAAGGAAGCGCTCTGTTGTCTCTTATATAGGCATGTCCCGTATGCTTACCAGTCATTAAAGCACCTCTCGATGGAGCGCAAATATTAGACCCAGTATAATGATTGGAAAACTTCATTCCCTCTTTTGCCAATTGATCAATATTTGGGGTTTCAATTACTTTTCCACCATAACAACCCAACTCATTATAGCCCATATCATCGGCTAATATGAAGATAATATTAGGTTTTTTAGAGTTTTTTATTTCTTGTGCATTTATCGAAAGCGAAGTCAGCAAAATTGCAAAAGCCAGTATTTTTCTTGTAGTCATTATTATGTTCATTTTAATTAATTATTCTCCATCTTTTTCAACAAAACCTGCAGGAAATGGAACTGTTTTTTTACCAAAAACCTCAAAAAACTTGTCAAACATATTATAATATTTGTCCTTATACAGTTTTTTTATTTTTTCCTCACGAATCTGTGGATAGTAATCAAAAACGTCACCTTTGCCAAGTACTCTCGGGTCCTTTTGCTTTTTTAAATCGGTTTCCATCTTCGCTTTCAACTCCTTGATTAAGGAAGCGTATTGAGGGTTTGATGCAAGATTATTTACACAATCAGGATCTTTTTCTAAATCAAACAGTTCATCTGCTGGGCGTTTTCCAAAAGATAATGAAAAATAATTATAATCTTTGTCCCCTTCTTTTAAACTAGTTAAATACGATTTTGTTGGCGAATCATCACAATTGTTATAGTTGAATTCAGGATCTCCAACTGGCCATCGGTCTGGTTTGTAATTGTGGCAATAAAGATATTTATCGGTTCTGATTGCCCTTACAGGATAACTAACAGCAATTTGATCCCCATCACTGGTTCCGTTATCGTGACGTTCTTTTCCAATCAATGAATAGGAACGTTTTTCATCAATTCGTCCCGACTTTTCTGAAAGTAAGGCATCCAAAAAACTCTTGCCTGTCATTTGCTTATCGGGTTTTAAGCCCGCTGCTTCCATAAGAGTTGGCGCAACATCCGGAAAATTGATAAAATCGGTAACGACTCTTCCTGGAATAATTTTGTTACCCCATCGTACTACAAAAGCTTCGTGAAAATCTTCATCATAAATTTGTCCTTTCACATGTGGAAAAGGCATTCCTTGATCTGAGGTGGCAATAATTATAGTATTGTCTAGCAAACCTCTCTTTTCTAAAGAGGCCAATGCTAATCCTATTTGACGATCGTGATACTCCACTTCTACTCCATAATCGGCCAAATCGCCTCGAACCAATTCATTGTCTGGAAAAAAGGCTTGAACCGTAACTTTACTTAAATCTTTATTCTCTTTGTTATAAGAATCTTTTTCATATTTACGGTGTGCCTCATGAGTTCCAAACCAAAAGCAGAAGGGCTTTTCAGTGTCTCTTTTGGTTAGAAATGCTTCAAAGTTCGAAGCATAATCTTGTTTACTAATTCCCTTATAAGGCGGCGTAAGTGAGATATCATTAAATTCCCAACCTGCAGGATTGTGTTCACCATAATACACTCCTGGGCCCCAACCTTTTCCTGTATAACCTATCGCATATCCACTTTTTTCTAATAACTCAGGATAAAATTTCCATTTTGGCGGGATAACTGGAATATGGTTTGCAGCTTCTTCCAATTGCCAAGAATACCTACCCGTTAGGAAACAAGCTCTAGATGGAGAGCATTTTGGGTTGCAAACATAGGCATTGGTAAAAAGTGCTCCTTCATTTGCAATTCGATCAAAATTTGGTGTGTTTATGTACTTGCTTCCATATACTCCCATACTATTACGTGAGATATCATCCCCCATTATAACAAGGATATTAGGTCGCTTATTCTGAGCGTTCCCATCTGCAGAATGCAA
The DNA here is from genome assembly GCA_945866505.1 of Flavobacterium psychrophilum. Classification (GTDB taxonomy): domain Bacteria; phylum Bacteroidota; class Bacteroidia; order Flavobacteriales; family Flavobacteriaceae; genus Flavobacterium; species Flavobacterium psychrophilum_H. The sequence goes on along the minus strand of CAMBHH010000066.1, from coordinate 14,351 downwards.
AAAAAAGACCATTAAAAACAAACTGTATGCCAACAAATAAAAACTTTTTTTCATTTTTTTGAATTTATGATACAATACTATTTTACTTTCTTTGAATATCTACTTGAATACCATTAAAAATATCATCCACTTTATCTGTATTAACCAAAATAAAATCGGAACCCAACTCGCCTTTATGGTTTAACTCCATATCTGCGACATCAATAACAGCCGTTTTCCATTGATTATCTCCTTTGCCTTTTACCTCGAGAGCAGTTTTCATTTCTTTACTTTTGCTGTATTTCAATGCCCAAGTAGAACCCGCATTTTTATCGAGCCAAGTAATGGTGAATTTTAAACTTTTAGGTTTAGAAGTGGAGAACATTTCATCATCAAACTTAAAAAACATGGTGTTTTTTCCAGTTGCATTTTCAAAAGAACGGGCAAAACGATCGTATTTAGATGACTTTTTATCAATGGTTCCGCGTACTCTAAACAAACCTATTGAGGTTTCATCGGGATTTATTTGATACAAAAAGCGTTCGTAATTACCTTCTAGTATATCCCAACCAGCATCATTGTAACCCGTTTGCCAAGCACGTTGATTGACTTGACCTTCTAATACATTTTTCATATCATCCATTTTAGCGCCTCTAGATTCATAGCCTTTGCAAATATTGGTATAGCGTTCTAGATTTCCTCTGCTTGCTTTTCCGAATTTATCTTCTGGAAATTTTTTGACGTTTTGAGAATCTAAACCCTCGTGAAAAACTGAGACTGCACAAGTTGCCGTTGCAGGGTATACTTGTTGGTAATATTTATTAGTCATTCTAAAAATATCACTTATCTCTTTGCGATCGTATCCATATTCTATAGCCCCTTTTTGCATATTGGTAGAAGAAATACCTGTAACCATTCCACTCAGCGCTGACCAGTAAAAACCAACTTCTTTGTTGATATTAAAAATAGGCTTATTCCAAGATGCATCCATTTCGGAGGCAGAGAATAATTTCATTCCTTTAGGATTCACTAAATAAGGAACCCATTTCTTTGAAAATGATTGTTCACCAGACAAATGGTGTCCTCTATTGTAAGCACCACCTTTGATACCAAAACCAATTTTGGGATCAATAGTATTCATTACCCAATCGTGCGCTTCTGGCTGTTTTTCGGCATCTACACAATTGAAAATCAAAACAATCTGACGATCACTAACGTCGTTAAAACATTTTTTGAATTGCGTAAAGGATTCTAATCTAAAATTCTCCCAATCCTTGTTCGCAATTTTATACTCCTTATTATCAGGTGTGCCTTTATAGGGTGATTCATCGCCAGTTGCTCCCGTTTTTATCTGAACAAATGCAATACAATCAAATGTGCTTTTAGGTTGCTTTCTTAAGAAAAGCGAAAATTGATTAATCAGTTGAAAATAATATTTTTTATGATTTTCATTTGTATAAAAAGGGTAATTGACAAATTTCTTTTCGTGCTTTTCCGGCTTATCGCTAGTGACCTTTACTAAAGGAACCCCATTATCATAAATCCATAACGGAGAATACGGCCCTACATCAATACTCATTTTAACAATCTTATGGTATTTCGCTGCTTTGTCTAAAACATCTTGAAACATAGAAAAATCATATTTTGTTGGTCCTTTTGGTTGCACTTCTGACCATTTAGCTGATACTTCTATTCCCATTACAAAATCAGCTTTAGGATTGGAGTAATCATCAATTCCGCCACCGCGATCCCAAGTCCCATAAGCGCTAATGGGTACGGCAACTTTTTGTGCCTTTAAAACATTTGAAAAAAAGAATAATGTAATTCCGAAGAAAACATATTTAATTGTTTGAATTTTCATTATTAAATATTAAAGTTATTTATTGATTAGTGGATTCTTAAGATCCCGAGAATTTTATTTTTTAATTAATTTTTGAGATGAAGATTTTCCATCCGATTTTAAAACTGAAATATAAATGCCAGAAGGAATTTCCAAAGCTTTAGAAAAAATAGTCTGTCCCGCTTTTAACACAATATCTTCTGAAAGTATTAGACTACCGTTAATAGTAAATAGTTTAATGTTGGCCTTTGAATTTGTATTCCAGTAAATATTGGCATTGAACATATTTTGTTTGAAAAACGGAACAAAATCTGTTGCAGGTATTGAATTTGAGCTCACTGACAAAATGGTTCTCTCTATACCTACTTCTATACCGTTAAAAATATCATCTAGTGCATCCGTATTTACCAAGGTAAAATCGGAACCGTTTACACCACTGCCATCAACAACCGCATCTGTTATCGTGAAATTTACTTCTTTCCAAGCATTATCTCCTAGGCCTGTTACTTGAATCGCTTCTTTTGAACCTGATGCAGACTTATATCGAAAGGACCAGGTTGAACCGGCGATTTTATCTAGCCAAATAATTTTGAACTTTAAACTTTTAGGGATAGAACTGGTAAAAACCTCTGAATCAAATTTAAAATACATTGTGTTTTTACCCGTTGCATTTTCAAAAGAACGTGCGAAACGATCGTATTTTGCTGATGTTGCGGTAATCTCCCCGCGAACTCTAAATAGGCCAATTGAAGTTTCATTAGGATTAATTTGAGTAAAAAAGCGTTCAATATTTCCTTCTGCAATATTCCAACCTGCATCATTCAGCCCAGTTTGATTGGCTCTTTGATAAACTTGCCCTTGAACAACAGCCGCTAAATCATCCATTCGTGCCCCTCTGCTTTCGTAGGCTTTACATATCGCTGTGTAGCGATCTCTGTTGTCCATAGTTGCTCTAGTACCTCCAAAATCTTTTATAGGAAATCGATCTGTATTTGCAGAATTCAATCCATCGTGAAATATACAAAATGCAGTTGTCGCCGTTGCAGGGTACACCTGTTGTGCATACCTGGTGAACATTCTAAATGTCTCTAAACCAATAGGATTATTTATCGCATAATCCATTGCAACAGCATTCAAATTATTAGTAGACAAGCCTACATTGATTCCTCCAAGTGCTGCCCAATAATAACTCATATCTTCACATATTTGAAAATAGGGAGACTGTGTTGTACCGTCCATTTCTGATCCTGAAAATAATTTCAACCCTTTAGGATTGACTAAATAATTGTAAAGAGATTCCTTGTAGGATTGCTCGCCCGTTAAATGATGACCTCTATTGAATGCACCTCCTTTGATTCCAAAACCAATTTTAGGATCAATATTTGTGGTAACCCAGTTCCAAGCATACAATTCATTGGTATCTGATGGGTCAATGTCATTGAATGTTAAAACTATGGGCCTAGTCGGTACATCATTGAAATATTGTTTGTATTTCCCAAAAACTTTTTCACGAAAGGCGTACCAATCTTTGTCTGCAATATCATAAATGGGATTATCAACATTCCCCTTGTAAGGAATTTCGTCTCCGGTAGCGCCAGTTTTAACTTGAACAAATGCTATTTTTGCAAATTTCCTTTGCGGTTGATCTCTTATAAAATCGGAAAATTTACTTAAAAATATCCATAAATAATCTTGATATGTTTGGCTTAGATATTCCGGATAAAAAGGCCAGCCTGCTTTATCATTGCCACCACTGGTCGTTACTTTTTCCACTTGTGGATAAGGAGTGCCACCTGAGTAAGGTTCACCTTTGTACATCCAAAGCGGTGCATCAGGTCCAACCTCTACACTTAGTCTGATTGGTTTATTATTAGTATAGGCTTTATCTATTGCTGCCTGTAAAGAAGAAAAATCAAAAGTTCCCTTAACATGTTCAATATCTTCCCATTTTGCAGCTTCCTCAATACCCATTACAAAATCGACGTTACCTTTTGAAAAATCAGTAATTTTACCACCTCTATCCCAAACACCATAGCTAGAAATTGGCAAAGATTGTGCTTGTATTGTTGTAAAACATACAAACATTATAACGGATAGTGTGAAATATTTAAAAAGAATTGCATTCATTTTAAATATTTTTTAAGTTCAAGGTTTTAGGCAAAAGACAAAAGTCATGCAATTTAATGCTCATTTTTAGTTCCTTTATATAAATTAATTTCTTTGAATATCGACTTCAATACCGTTAAAAATATCATCTGTTTTATCGGTATTTACCAAGACAAAATCAGATTGTAGTGCTCCATTATGATCTAATGACATATCAGCGACATCTACAATCGCAGTCTTCCATTTATTATCTCCTTTTCCCTTTACTTCAAGAGCGGTTTTCATTTGTTTTCCCTGGTTATATTGCAAAGCCCAAATTGAACCTGCGTTTTTATCCAACCAGGTAATGGTGAATTTTAAATTCTTAGGTTTTGAATTGGCAAACATCTCGTCATCAAATTTAAAATACATCGTGTTTTTGCCTGTTGCATTTTCAAACGAACGTGCAAAACGATCGTACTTCGAGGATTTTTTATCAATGGTGCCGCGTACTCTAAATAATCCAATTGAGGTTTCATCTGGATTAATTTGAGTTAGAAATCGTTCGTAATTTCCTTCGGCAATGTCCCATCCAGCATCGTTATATCCTGTTTGTTTTTCCCTTTGGTTTACTTGACCTATAGCAGCAGCTTCTAAATCATCCATTTTGGCACCTCTGTTTTTGTAGATAGGATCATTGCAAATAGCTGAATATCTTTCTGTATTGTTAGGAATCGCTTTTCCATACTTGCTTTCTAGAAATTTGACTTTGTCTGCAGCATTAAGACCTTCATGAAATACACAAACTGCCGCTGTTGCCGTTGCAGGATAAACTTGCTGGGCGTATTTATTGTACATTCTGAAAATATCGCTAATCTCTTTGTTTTCATAACCGAATTGCATGGCTCCTTTAGACATATTGGTTGAGGAAAGCCCTGTATTTATAGCGCCCAATGCTGCCCAATAAAAACCAAGTTCTGTATTAAGATTAAAAATAGGCTTTTGCCAAGACTGATCCATTTCTGAGGCAGAGAACAACTTCATTCCTTTTGGATTTATTAAATATGGTGTCCATTGTTTTTTGAACGATTGCTCACCGGTTAAATGATGCCCTCTATTGTATGCGCCGCCTTTTATCCCAAACCCAATTTGAGGGTCTATTTTTGTCATTACCCAATTGAAAGCTTCAGGTTGTTTTTCAGGATCTACATTATTAAATGTTAATACAATCTGACGATCGGTTACATCATTGAAATATTTTTTAAATTGAGTGAAGGATTCTAGGCGAAATGCTTCCCATTTATCTTTAGGAATTATGTATTCTTTATTATAAGGATCGCCTTTATAAGGTTCTTCATCTCCTGTCGAACCTGTTTTTACTTGTACAAATGAGATACAGTCAAATTTATTTTGAGGTTGGTTTCTTAAAAAAAGTGAAAACTGCTTAATCAGTTCAAAATAATAATTTTTGTACGTTTCATTCAGATAATAGGGGTTGGAATCTGCATATTTATCATTCTTAGGTTTATTGCTTTTTACATTAACTAGAGGAACACCATTTTTAAAAAGCCACAGTGGCGCATCTTGTCCCACATTGATACTCATTTTAACTATTTTATGATATTTGGCCGCTCTATCTAATGTGTTTTGAACAACAGAAAAATCAAATTTATTTGGTCCATTTGGCTGTACATCAGCCCAACGCGCGCCTACTTCTATTCCCATTACAAAATCGGCTTTTGGATTATCATAATCGTCAATTCCTTCGCCACGATCCCAAGTACCATAAGAACTTATGGGTACTGCTATTTTTTGAGCCTTGGCTACATAAACAAAAGAAAGAATCGCAAAAAGGAATACTCTAAAGCTGTTGTTTTTAAATTTCATGTTGATTCAATTTTTATTCCTTTATAAGTTTTTGAGAAACTGACTGACTCTCCGTTTTTAATACTGCTATATAAATTCCCGATGGAACAGATACTGTCTTTGAGAAAAAAGTGTTCCCAACTTTAAGAATAATATCTTCAGATAAAATTAAACTGCCATTGATTGCATAAAGTTTAATATTAGCATTTGAATTTGAATTTGCATTTAAATTGATTTTGGCATTGAATTCATTTTGTTTAAAAAGTGAAATAAAATCGGATGGAAGTACTGTGTTTTTAGCTACTGACAAATTTGTTCTTTCGATTCCAACTTCGATACCGTTAAAAATATCGTCAACAGTATCGGTGTTTTCTAGCGTAAAATCAGAACCATTTACTCCCTTGCTATCTACAATGGCATCAGTAATCGTAAAGGTTACTTCTTTCCAAGTATTATCTCCTAGTCCAGTTACTCGTTTTGCCTCTTTAATTCCTTGAGCCGATCTGTATTTAAATGCCCAAGTCGAACCAACGGTTTTATCCAGCCAAATGATTTTGAATTGTAAACTTTTAGGGATTGAGTTGCTAAACACCTCTTTGTCGAATTTAAAATACATCGTATTTTTGCCCGTTGCATTCTCAAAAGAACGAGCAAAACGGTCGTATTTTGATGAATTGGCAGTAATCGCACCTCGAACTCTAAATAGGCCTATTGAAGTGTCATCAGGTTTAATTTGAGTAAAAAATCGCTCAATGTTTCCCTCGCAAATCTCCCAGCCCGCATCATTGTAAAAATCTTGATTTTCACGCTGACCAACTTGTCCTAATACTACGGCGGCCATATCCTCCATGCGGGCTCCTCTACTATAATATTTAGGGTCGTCACATATTTTTTGATAGCGTGCTATATTGCTCATCGTTGCTTTTCCATAAGTATTTTCAGGAAATTTATCTTTATCGGCAGCATTTAGACCTTCGTGAAAAACAGAAAAAGCGATTGTTGCCGTTTCAGGATAAACCTGTTGAGCGTATCTGTTGTACATTTTAAAAGTTTCAATAATCCCAGGATTAGCAAAAGCATACCGCATGGCACTTACCGAAATGTTTGAGCAAGAAACCCCAGTATTAATACCTCCAAGGGATGACCAATAAAACCCAATTTCATAGTTTAAAGCAAAAAAACCTTTTGTCCACGACTGATCCATTTCTGAAGCTGAAAATAGTTTTATTCCTTTGGGATTCAAAACACTTAACTTCGGATTGATTAAAAATGGATTCCATTGCTCTTTGAAAGTTTGCTCATCTGATAAATGATGCCCTCGGTTATAGGCTCCGCCCTTAATGCCAAAACCAATTACCGGGTCTAAATCGTTCATGACGTAATTGTAGGCTTCCGGTTGTTTGATGGGATCTACATTATTGAATATCAAAACAACTTTTCGATCAGGAACATCGTTGAAACATTTTTTAAATTGATTGAAAGCATCTAAGCGAAATTGTTCCCATTGTGCCGAGGATATGGCATAATTAGCATCAACAACAGTTCCTTTATACGGTTCTTCATCACCGGTTGCACCTGTTTTTACTTGGACAAAAGCAATATGCTTAAATTTTTCTGGAGGCTGATTTCTCAAAAAAAGTGCAAATTTTTCAATCATTTTAAAATAGAACATTTTATGCTCTGGATCTAAATAATACGGGTATCGATTGGCGTATTGATCATTCTTGGGAGCGTTGCTATTTACATATACTCTTGGAACACTATTATTAAAAAGCCACATTGGGGAATCTCCCCCGACATTAATACTAAACCGAATCAACTTATTATTGGCAACAGCAAGATCCAAAGTTTGCTGAAAAACAGTAAAGTCCCAGCTGTTTGGACCATTAGGCTGAATATCATCCCATCTCGCTGAAGTTTCTATACCCAAAACAAAATCTGCCTTTGGATCTGAATAATCTACTATACCTTCGCCTCTATCCCAAATGCCATAATAAGAAATGGGTAGGGATTGCGAATGGGCGTTTGTCAAAAAAATTATGAGGACAAAAAACAGTATAATGAATTTATAAAGCGTTTTTTTCATTTTTTATATTGATTACTACAACAATTAAAAACTCAATTTTAATTTATCATAAACATATATTGTATATGTAACAACAAAAATAAACCTTGTCACCTAGAGTAATGAGTAATAATTGGTCATTAGTGTGCGATTTTGTTTCACTATTTCAAAAAATGAATAATTTAAGAGATAATTAAGAAATACTAGCATCCTATAGCATTAAAACAAAAAGTTGCGTCAATCATAATATGGAAAAAATGAAAAAAAAAAAAAACATCAAAAAAATCAAGACCATTATTCCTCTGTTTTTACCTTTTTTTTCTTTCCATATTCAATTACATCAGAGGGCAAAGGAAGAAAATCGTGATCCTTAAGCATCTTGGCTTCCATTTCATTTCTAAGTGTTTTTTCGATTTCAATACTTTCTTTCTGACCAGCTAAATTGTTTAATTCAAAAGGATCTTTATTTAAGTCGTACAATTCAAAAATGGGGCGTTCCTTATAAAAATACAATCTATTGTAAGTCTCCCCCAAAGTGTTTTCCGAATGAGCTTTGAGCAGTTCCTCCCAAGCCTGTGTTTTTACCATATCAACTTGAGCAAACTCTTGTTTTGGTAAGGCATTGAAAACAAAATGATATTGGCTAGAAGTCACCGATCTAGATAGGTCTAAACCATCAGTTCTTGTCAAAGGTCCTGCATGAAATCCACGTTCGGCAAAAATATACTTTCGTTCATTTATTGCTGGTTTTCCTTGTAAAATATTCAGAAAACTAATTCCAGAAACTTCATTTTTAAATTGTAAACCCACAGCTTCTAATAGTGTTGATCCAATATCTTCTCCACTAACTAATGCAGAAGTGGACACATTGCCTTTGACGACTCCAGGCCATCTAATGATTAATGGAACATGAATTCCTCTGCCAGCCAATGTGCCTTTTCCTCTCAATAAAGACTCACCATTATCACCCATAAAAATGACAATAGTGTTTTTATCTAACTTTCTATCGGCCAAGACTTTTAATACATAGCCCATACATTTGTCCATATCTCTCACATCTGAAAGATACCTAGCATAGTCTTTTCGTATCTCTGGCAAATCTGGAAAATCAGGAGGTAAAACCAAATTATTTGGATTAATCTCCTCATAATCTTCAGCAAAAGAACGATGGGGTTGGTTAAACCCAAAATAAAGAAAGAAGGGTTTGTTTTCCGGAATCTCACTCAAAACACCATTAAATCGTTCTGGTACTTTTGAAAAATTTTCTCCTTTGGTATTGAATCGAGCAACATGGTCAAAACGTTGTTCTAGATTCTTCATTCCTTCTTTTGTAAGGACTTCATTTATCATTGGATTTTTGCTTTCTATTGCTCCGTCTAAATGATGGTTTCTGCCGTCAAGTCCTACCCAATATCCATTTTCTCTAAGCACATCCGTAAAAAAAGGAACGTCCTTTCTTGAAGGCTCTCCAAACCGAGACACATCTATACTCACAGGACTACAACTGGTAAATATCGATGTTCTTGATGGAGCACATTGGGGCGCCGTTGTGTAAGCTCTACTAAAACGAATTCCTTCTTTAGCAAAAGAATCTAAATTAGGTGTTAAATTATACTTTAATACATTTGTATCTCCATAACAACCCACGTGAGGAAAACTGTGATCATCCGATAAAATGAGGAGGATGTTAGGCTTATTGGTTTCCGATTGTTTTGATTTTTGACCGAATGCAAAAGATAAATTTAGAAAAACAATTAGTACTAGTACAACTTTCGATTTGCTATTTAAAATCATTTATTTATAATTTAATATTTTTTTTAGTAATGGCATATAATGTTGCTCTTATTTACTATTTTCATAATCAAATTGAAATCTATCATTTTCAATATGAGAATCATTCATAATTTTTGCAATTTTAGCCACAATATCGGGATGATTGCTGGCAATATTCTTTTCTTCACCTAGATCTGTACTTAAATCATACAATTCTATTGGAGCATTCTTTGAATCTGTAATATTTTGTCGTATCCCTTTCCATTGGCCTAATCGAACCGCCTGACTTGAGTTTTTTTCATGAAATTCCCAATACAAAAAATCGTGTGATTTTTGTTTTTTTCCAATCAAAGTGGGTAAAAAAGAAATTCCATCGCTTTCTTTGGGTGATTTTACTTGTGCAACCTCTGCCAAAGTAGGCATCACATCCCAAAATGCCGATACATTGTTGGTTTTTGAACCGGCTTTTATTTTAGCTGGCCATTGGACAATCATGGGCTCTCTAATCCCACCTTCATAAACATCTCTTTTTATGCCTTTTAAATCGCCATTACTATTAAAAAATTCTGGATCCGCTCCACCTTCATCGTGTGGACCGTTGTCGCTAGAAAACATAATAATGGTGTTTTTTTCGATACCTAATTCCTTTAACTTAGCCATTATTTCTCCAACATGCTGATCCAATCGTTTGACCATAGCAGCAAAAGTAGCATGCGGATATTTTTGAGTAGTATATTCTTTAATTACTAACTTTTCACCATAATCAAATCCTTCTCCTTTCTTTTTTCCAACGTAGGGTTTTTCATTTCCAAATTTTTCTCTTTCTGCCTTAAAGATAGCATCATCAGGGACGATTAATTCTGCATGAGGAAGAGTTGATGGATAATACATAAAAAAAGGTTTGTCCTTATTGTCAGAAATAAACTGTAAGGCCTTCTCATGAATAACATCGGCAGCATAGGTAACAGTATGTTTCCAATCGTTACCTTCAAGCATCACTTTGTCACGATTGTGCCATAAATGATCAGGATAATAACGATGGGCAACTGCCTGGCAATTGTATCCAAAAAACTCATCGAAGCCTTGATTGTTTGCATCCCCTTCGGAACCGATATAGCCTAATCCCCATTTTCCAAAAGCCCCAGTTTTGTAACCTGCCTGTTTTAAAACTTCGGCTATAGTAATGGTTTTTCCATTCATAGGTACTTGACCTTCTTCCATTCCTTTTTCTGTAGCATTGCCCCTAATGGAAGTATGACCTGTATGTTGTCCACTCATCAAGGAAGATCGAGATGGTGCACAGACTGGAGCTCCTGCATAATGTTGCATAAACTGCATCCCTTGCCTAGCAAGCTTGTCTATATAGGGAGTACTTATTTTTTCCTGACCATAACAAGCCACATCTCCATACCCTAAATCATCAGCGAGTATGTAGATTATGTTCGGCTTTTGTTGCGCTTTTACTGTAGTTTGAAGTAAGCATAAAGTGCTTACAAAAAAAATGTAGAATCCTTTTTTCATCATTAAATTAATCATTTGCATTTTTTAAGTTGTAATTATTACTTCGATACTAAATTTAAATTCTTTCTTCTAACTACAGTTCAAATTTAATTTTAGCAATTGCACTAATACAAAACATCCTAATTGAATACAAATTAGGATGTTTGCTTAATTATAAACTAGTAAATATTGAATTAAATTGAGAATTTGTTACTCTTTTGCAAACTGTTTTGAAGCTACACTTCCATTATCATGTACAACTGAAATAATATAAATTCCTTTTCCTAATGAAGATACATTGATGTCGGAAGTATTGTTTCTAGAAGCCACTTTTTTACCTTGCATATCGTATACATCAATCTTTGAAATGGTATTGTCTGATTTCACATTAAGAACATTTTTGGCAGGATTTGGATATAATGAAATCTTATTTTTTGAATCAATAAACTTGGTTACACCTAATTCAGGTATTGCACCACGATTTGCATCAAAAACGATAGAATCTATGTAGATTGAGTTTGTAAGATCTAAAAGAGCTCCTTCTGTTCCAACTAATTCCCAATTTTGAGGAGTACTAGTCAGTATATTAGCTGCTATATCAGCTTTCGGACTGTTTGCAGTATTGATACCCGTTAAATTTTTATAAGTGCTATTTGAAGAAATAACTTGATCATTTATGGCATAAGTAGCTAAAGCGGACCAAGTACTTTGAACAGCAAAAACTAATTGTGGTTGTTTGGAACCATCTGTCCAAGTTGTCAAATCAAAATCATAGGTTTTATAATCTGCATCGCCTGAAGTGTATGCTTGATAAGGCAAAGTATTTGCAACACCATCTGACAAAGCAAATCTCGTGTTAGTCGAAGTGTTTTTTACAGTAATGTGTGCATATTTATTTGCAGTACCATCAACTGAATACGTAACAGAATTTAACGAAACTTTAGAATCAAGATTACTAGCTACAGTTGCTTTCATTTGTAAAGTACCTTTTGCTGATTCAGTAGCTTGTACAGCCGTAGCACGAGTCAAAGCAGTGAAACCTTCTACGTCTGCTGCTGTATCAAAATTAAATTCGTTACGCACTGGTGCTACATAAACTACAGGTTTAATATAATCAACCTCTATCTTAAGATCTGCGGCAGGACTATAATTTCCGCCCCCTGGCGTACTATTATTTGCTTTAAACTCAAAAGTAATACTTGCAATAGTTGCCGCTTTGTTTAATACAAATTGATATGTTTTATAATCAGCATCACTTGATGTAATGGGAATACCTAGCGTGGTACCATCAGCATTAATTCTCAACCATGCGGCAAGTGTACCGTTTTTTACCTTAATTTCAATTGCGTTGTAAGCAACACCATCCATATTTGCTGCAGTATTTTTGAGAGTAGGATTTCTATTTGCCGCCGAACCTCCAACATTAATAGTGGTGAAACTAAGATTTCCTGCCGCTATAGTTACGGGCCGCGAAGTTTGTGGATTTACAGCAGGAGCAGTAGTAGCTCCTTGCCAAGCAGTCCATCCCTGCGCATCTGCATCAGTGTTAAACTCCCAAGGTCCTTGAGCAAACGTCAAAAAAGGAAGAAGAAAAAATAAATAAGTAATTGTTTTTTTCATAATAATTATTTTTATAAGTTAAATATTTCTGTAAAATTATACATTAACTCCAAAGTAGTCTTAGCGAAAAAGTATTATTTATAATGCGATTTTGTTTCAATACTATTTATTTACTCGGGAAACTAATATTTAAAAAAAACTAGAACATAACGAGTCAAATTTAGACCAAATATTAAAAATCAACATCTTTTATACGACAATGGCAAATGGAATAAAAAAAGGACTGTAGAATAAAAGTATGCTACAGTCCAAAATGAATAATTAACGGTATTTTAAAATTTTGAATTATTTTTTAACCACTACTTTAATTGTTTTGATTTCGGTACCCACTTTTAATTGAGCTATATATACACCATTACCCAAACCGCTAACATCAAATTCTTTCGCATAATTGCCTGATAAATGCGTTTCGTTATTGACTAGTGTTTTTATTATTTGCCCGTTCAAATTATAAATACTCAATTGAACCTTTCCCTCCTCAGGAATACTGTACTCAAAATTTGAGAATCCAGCGGCAGGGTTTGGAAAAACTTTGAAATTTTTTGCATTATCCGAAGAAACTGTTTTGCTCGTCGGATCTTGTTTTAACCTTAAACCACTACTGTTTTCTACTGTAAAACGTACCCAATCCGCTGAACAAGAATAATTCTTGGTGCCACCTGAGCTGAAAACTCTTAATCTAATTTCTCCTGTCGGAGAAATAAAATTGATAGGTGAATTTTGAATATTTGTAACCAATACATCTGTAGTAGATACCGTACGAGAATCTATCTGAGTCCAAGACGAAGTGGTCCAATTGTATAAGTAAAGTAATTGTGTTCTACTTATTGAATTCTTGCCATCATAGTTAATGGTAAGCTTTGTAACACTAGATGGTGCCTGACTAATAATAGTACTACTATACCAATTTGAACTTCTTGTACCGGACGTTGACGAATCGAAAACCATAACATTACCATCATTTGTAGCTAATCTAGTAACTGTACCCGTATTCTTCGTACCAAGAAGTACGGTAAAGGAAGTTGGCGCATAAGCTGTTACAACGAGCCCTGTTATGGTAAGCGTTTGGGATGCATTTGTTGCTGCATTGTAGTTCGCATCTCCTACCTGAGAAGCAGTAATACTAGCAGTACCAGCACCAACAATACGAATCAATCCATTAACTATGGTTGCAACTGCTGTGTTGCTACTAGAATAAGAAACAGTCAAACCAGAACTGGCTGTTGCTCCTGGGTTAAAATCAGCATTACCTACTGTTTTAGAAGGCAAGGTACTAAAAGTGATACTTTGGTTGGCTTTTGATACCGTTAAACTTTGATTTAATGAAAGAGCTGAATTGTAGTTCGTGTCGCCTACTTGAGAAGCAGTAATAGTAGCAGTACCAGCACCAACAATACGTATCAATCCATTAATTATGGTAGCAACCGCTGTGTTGGAACTAACATAAGAAATAGTCAAACCAGAACTGGCTGTTGCTCCTGGGTTAAAGTCGTTATCACCCACTGTTTTAGAAGGCAAGGCACTAAAAGTAATACTTTGGTTGGCTTTTGATACCGTTAAACTTTGACTAACCGAGAGCGCTGCATTGTAGTTCGTATCGCCCGCTTGAGAAGCAGTAATGGT
>CAMBHH010000065.1 GCA_945866505.1 Flavobacterium psychrophilum | reverse complement strand
ACCAGGTGAAGAACCCGGAAATATGGATATGTAAACTCGAAAAATTATTAGCCAATAATGAAGCCTTTTTCAGCTCCAAAACAGCAATGAGTAGATACAATAAATTGTATTTTTTAATCGAGAAAAAACGAACTGAGCTGCAATCTTTGAGAGTAAAAGAACCAGTTGCAAAAACTCCTAAAAAGTTCATTAATGCCGAAAGTGAAGACCGATATTTTTCATTTTATGAGATAAAAAAGCAGCTCGAAAAAATCAATGATGACAATCAAAAAATATTGTTATTGACTAAAGAAATGTTTGAATACCAACAAGCTAATATTGAGTTTATCAATCAAAAAACACCGTTTTATGATGCACAATGCACCAAAGAAATAGAGAATATTTATGCCTTACAAAAAATACAAGCAGCAATTGAACAAGCTAAAAATCACAACGCAGGCATTCAAATGCCATTCAAAAAAATGCAAATCAATTGCAATTTAAACCAGTTCATTGATATTCATTATCAGTTTTTAAGAGAATTATTTGTGGATGGAAAATCTATACTTGATGGTTCGGTTAATGATATGGTGGCAATTATCGTAAATTCTTATCTTGACAAAGATGGAAAAGATATAAGTCCTGAAACAGTCAAAACAATACTAACTCCTTCACGAACCGAAAAACGTCCGAAACCCCATAAAAGAATAGACATCGACAAAATGCTCTAAAACAAAATAGTCCTGAAAGACCATTTCAGGACTTTTGGACTTTTTTCAACTTCTCACATTTGCACCATAACAATTTAAAACTTTTAAAAATGGATGCAATTATCTTCACAAAAGACCAGTTCACAGATCTAATGAGCAAATTAGACACAATTCAAAGCCAAATCTCAATCAAGGCTGACCCAAAGAAAGAAACCTTTCTGGACAATCAAGAATTCCTGCTTCTGATGAAAATTTCAAAACGTACAGCGCAAACCTGGAGAGACGAAGGTAAAATTTCATTTAGTCAAGTTGGTAACAAAATCTACTACAAACTTTCTGATGTTGAAAAGCTCCTAACGGAGCATTACAACAAATCTTTCAAAGGAAGATAGTATGAGCAGCTGCAACGGAACTTGTGAGTTTTGCGATTGCAAAACTCACACAAACGAGAACCAACAAACTGTAACCCTAAGCTTGTCGAAGGGTAATTTTCAACTATCATCCTTATACTATGGTCACAATCTTCAAAAACTTTAACGAAGTCGTTGAACACAAATCCATCCATTCAATACTGGAAGAAATACGCTCTGGAAAATACAAACCGGGCATTGTTTACTTGCGTAAATCACTTGCCGAAAACAAAACAGAAGCTTACAACAAAGCCAAAAAATCCCTTCCAGCATTCACACCTTCGGGAAAGTTTGTTGGAGGTCGAAAATTGGAATTCCTAGCGAATTATTCAAATTGTATTATTTTGGACATCGACAAATTAAGTGCAGTCGATTTGCAAAATGCAAAGCATTTGGCCAATCAATCTGAATTCACATTTGCCAGTTTCATAAGCCCATCAGGCAACGGATTAAAAATTCTAGTAAAAATCAATTCAGACAAAGCAAATCACAAAGAAGCGTTCCTATTGGTACAAGCACATTATGAGAGCATTCTAAAACTGGAAATAGACAAATCAGGCAAAGATATAACGAGGTTATGCTTTTATTCCTGGGATGAAAATCTATATCTAAACGAAACCGCTACAACCTTTGTCTCATTGAGCACAGTGGAGATGCCTATTGAAAAAGTTTGTCATCCTGAGCTTGTCGAAGGACCTCAAACAACCGAAAGTAGTGAGGTTGTTTACAACCACTGCGTAAATTTCACAGAAAAAAAAGTGCAGTTTGTGAATGGAAGTCGTAACGTATTCGTGCACCAACTAGCGTGTAACCTAAACCGAAAAGGAGTAGCATTGCAAGAAGCACTAGGATATATTTTAACCGATTTTGGCTATGATGAAAAAGAAGTAACTCAAGCTGTCAACAGTGCCTATGGAAACATCCACGAGTTTGGCAAAAACGAAAAACCTGTCATTGCGAGGAGGAACGACGAAGCAAACTCTTCTTCAAAAAAGAATACGGTTTCTAACTCCCTCTCCTTTGGAGAGGGCTGGGGTGAGGCTGACGACGAAGACAAACCAAAACCAACCCAAATAGACCGATTAGAGTTGTTTTTATCAAACAAATATGTATTTCGGCACAATATGGTTTCTGGTAAATTAGAGTTCCAATATTTCGGCAAAAAGAAGTGGAATGTAATGAATGATTTTATAGAAAATTCAATGCTTCGAGAATGTTTAAAAGGTAGAATTAAAACAAACCTATCATCGTTAAGAAACTTATTGTATTCTGATTTTTGTGAACTGTTCAATCCATTTGAAGATTACTTTTTTAATTTACCTTCTTATGATGAAAAGACCGATTACATTACCGAATTAGCCAACACAATCACAACCACAAAACAAGAACTTTGGCAGCAATGTTTTAAAAAATGGTTAGTAGCAATGGTAGGTTGCGTATTGGATGACAAAGTAATCAATCACACAGTTATTGTCTTCAGTGGCAAACAAGGATTAGGCAAAACAACCTGGGTGGAAAAACTCGTTCCGAAACCATTGAAAGAATATCTATTTTCTGGAACCATAAACCCTAACAACAAAGATACTCTGGTGCAGCTTTCAGAATGTATGTTAATTAATTTAGACGAACTTGAAAACTTGAACCGTTCCGAAATAGGATCCCTCAAAGAAATCATTACAAAAACCCAAATCAGAATGAGAAAAGCTTACGGACACAACAACGAAACAATGCCCAGACGGGCATCGTTTGCCGGAAGTGTAAATACAGCACAGTTCTTAAACGACAGTACAGGAAGCAGAAGGTTTCTTTGTTTTGAGTTGGAAGGCATCAAATACCAGCACAATGTAGATATTAATATGGCATTTTCACAAGCATTGTATCTTTTCAAAAGTGGCTTTAGATATTGGTTTGACCAGGAAGAAATAAAATCCATCACCGAAAATAACGAACAATACCAGCTACGAAGCCCAGAAGAAGAATTATTATTAACGTGGTTTGAGCCAATCGAAAGAGAAAACGCAACACTATTTTTAAACGCTTCTCAAATAGCAGCCAAACTAGCAGAAAAGGCAAAAATCAACATCAATGACGGTACAATAAACAAAATCGGAAAGGCTATGAAAAAACACAACTTCATTAGAATAAGCACTAAAACAGGATATGTTTACGCCATTAGAGAATTCACTTATGAAGAAGTAGACCAAAAAAACACCAGTAATTCAAGCGATAATCTTCTTTAAAATTCTAGTCAAATCAATACAAATTCTAAAAGGTGCAAAATGCACCTTTTTTCACTAAAATAAGGGATAGGATAGGATAACCAAAAAACACCTAAAACATAAACTACTTTTTTTAATTTTAAACAATTGGGTAACATAAGCCAATAGTAAAGCAAATCAATTAACCACTACAACCCTTTTACACTCAAACAGCCACTAAAATCCGTTTTTTATTTCATAAAAAAATAAAAATATCTTTTATCCTTTTTTTGCTTATCCTATCAACTTTAATCTAAAAACACCTCTTTACATTCAATTGCTTTTTTGTATGTTTGTACATAATTACTACGTTGATGTATTAGTTTTTTGTACTAAAAATAGGTAAATATTTTTTTTACAAATTATGTCCTTACACCGTAATAATTCATAACTCATAACTCATAATTTTAAAAATGCCAACATTAAACTGGATCGGAAAAGAAAAAGTAATCAACCACCACCAAGACGTACCCTACAAAATACTGGAGCCTCAATATGGCTTTGCTGATGGTTTACAACAACCCGAACCTAATGACAGCGGCAACAAAATTATTCACGGCGACAACCTCGAAGCCTTAAAAAGTTTATTGCCAGAATATGAAGGAAATATAAACTGTATTTACATTGACCCACCTTACAATACTGGAGAAGAAAATTGGAAATATAATGATAACGTAAACCACCCCAAAATCAAGAAATGGTTGGGCGAAGTGGTAGGCAAAGACGGTGAAGATTTAACACGCCACGACAAATGGTTGTGTATGCTTTATCCAAGATTAAAACTATTACACAAACTCTTAGCAAAAGAGGGTGTAATTTTCATTTCAATTGATGACCACGAAATTCAAAATCTAATTACTATTTGCAATGAAATTTTTGGTGAACAAAACAAAGTGGCGCTTTTAAGTTGGGAAAAAAAGAAGAAAGGTTCTCATTTAAATAATTGGATTACAACAGTAAAAGAATATGTTTTGGTTTATTGTAAAAACCAAAACGAATTTAAAGGTTTGATAGGTCAAATAGTTAACCATAAAGAAACATACCCTTGTATAAACCCAGGCAATACTGTAAGTTCAAGATTAATTCCAAAAGGTGTAAAGTCAACTTTTAAAGAAAAAAATTATTTTTTACCAGCAGGGAGTATTATCTCAGCGGGTAATATGAGTTTAGAACTGAAAACAGAACTTGTTTTAGAAGATGGATTTTTAAAAAATGATGTAGAAATAAGCAGCGAGTGGAGATATGGTCAAGATAAAATTGATGAATTTGCAAAAACTAATGAACTTTATTTTACGAGAGATTTATATTTAAGACGTGAAGTTACTGATCCAAGATATAAAAAATTAAAAGATTGGCTACCTAGAGTTGACAATGATTATTTACTAAAATTAAAAACAAAACTTATAAGTCTTTACGAAGAAGGTTCCTCTGATAAGGAAAATATACTTAATTTAAAAAATGAAATACTAGAAATTGAAACCTCAAATCATTTAACATTTGACACAAATAATTTAAATGCTAATGGCTGGGGTTCTAATGAAGATGGCGATGACGAAAATAGAAATATTTTTGGGAAGAAAATATTTGATTTTCCAAAACCTACAAAATTAATTGGAAAATTAATTTGTTCGTTTCGAGATAAAAACTCCATAATATTAGACAGTTTTGCTGGTTCGGGAACCACTGCACACGCAGTATTAAATTTGAACAAACAAGACGGAGGTAATAGAAAATTTATATTAATTGAAATGGAAGATTATGCTAACACTATCACCTCTGAAAGAGTAAAACGAGTGATTAACGGTTATGGCGAAGAAAATAAAAAAGTTGTAGAGGGCACAGGCGGTAGTTTCAATTATTACCAACTAGGGGAACCTTTGTTTCTCGAAGAAGATGTGCTTAATGAAGCAGTGGGATTAGAAAATATTTTAAAATACATTTGGTATTCCGAAACAAGAACTGCATACAATCCAAAAGCGCATTCGCTTGTAGAAGAAAACTATCGCATAGGTTCAAAAGACCAAACCGATTATTATTTTTATTACACCAAAGATGCAGTTACAACCGTAGATTATGATTTTATGGCTAAAATAAAACACAAAGCAAGCCAATACATAATCTATGCAGACAACTGTTTACTCGAAAAAGATTTTATGCTAAAGCATCACATCATTTTCAAAAAAATACCAAGAGATATAACAAGATTTTAAAGTGGTCGAATTCGACCACTTTAAAACATAACCAATTATAAATAAATATTTTAACCAAAAGTATGACGGCAAAAATAAAACAAATACTAGTAAATGATGTTGCTATAAACATTCACAGCACTAAAGAAGAAGACTTTATTTGTCTTACAGATATGGCAAAAGCAAGAGAAGGAGAAAACCGTTCTGCCGACATCATAAAAAATTGGTTAAGAAACAGAGGAACTATCGAATTTTTAGGAACTTGGGAAATGCTAAATAACCCAAATTTTAAAGTGGTCGAATTTGACCACTTTAAAAAAGAAGCCGGTTTGCCAACATTTGTTTTGAGTGTTTCGCAATGGGTAGAACAAACAGGAGCCATTGGTTTGTCTTCTAAATCAGGTAGATATGGTGGTACTTATGCCCATAAAGACATTGCTTTTGAATTTGGTTCGGCAATAAGCCCAGTTTTCAAATTATATTTAATCAAGGAATACCAACGCCTCAAAGAAAGCGAAAGCAATCAGTTCAATTTAGAATGGGATGTAAAAAGAATTTTGACAAAAGCCAATTATAGCATACATACAGATGCAATAAAAAATCATATCATACCAACACTAAATATAGCCAAGGACAAAGAATGGATTACTTATGCTGATGAAGCCGATGTGTTGAATGTTGCCTTATTTGGATGCACAGCAAAACAATGGAAACTCGCAAATCCGCAACTAGCACTTGAAAATAAAAATATGAGAGATTTTGCAAGTATAAATCAATTAACGGTACTATCAAATCTTGAAGTTTTAAATTCAGAATTAATTAAAAACAAATTGCCTAAAAACCAACGATTTCAGTATTTACACAGAACAGCACTGCAACAATTAGCCGTTTTAGATAAAAGCAATGCTATGAAATCGCTACAAAGATTATCAGATAGTACTTTTGTGGAGGAACAAAAAAAGTTAAAGAATTAGAGGTAAAAAACAAAAAACGCAGAGCATCTAGGCTTGCGTTTCTCGATTTCCTTCATCCAAACGGTATGACGAACTCGGTGCAAATATATGAATTTTCAGTAAAATAAAACATAAATGGAGTTAAAATCCTACCAACAACAAGTAATCACAGATTTAGAATTGTTTTTAGAATACCTTCAAAAGTATCCTAAACCTGCAACAGCTTTCAAGCAATATTGGGAAGACAAAGTTGGTCCTTACGAATTAAAACTTGACGGTACTTATAGTGGTATGGTGCCATATAAAGACAATATTCTCAATACACCACACATTGCAATAAAAGTCCCTACAGCTGGAGGAAAAACATTTATTGCTTGCAATGCTATACATTCTATTTTCAGCAGTTATGATAGCAGCCGACCAAAAGCAGTAGTTTGGTTAGTGCCTTGGAGCAATTTATTACAACAAACTGCCTCCAGTTTATCAGATCCAGCCCATCCATACCGCCAAAAATTAAATACATTATTCAATCATAGTGTTGAAGTGTACGAAAAAGAAAGTTTGTTGCAGGGAGCTAATTTTAATCCAACATCAGTTTCAGAACAATTAAATATTTTCGTATTCAATTTTAGCAGTTTAAGGATTAATTCCAAGAAAAAAGACGACCGAAAAATATACCAACAAAATGGTTCGTTAGAAGCCTTTAGAGATACCGTTGTAGAGCAAGATTTAGTTTTGCCAGACACAGACGAAAGTGCTTTAATAAATATTATTAGAAGCCTAAATCCTTTGGTTATTGTCGATGAAAGTCATAATGCCGAAAGTGATTTGAGTGTAGAAATGTTGCAAAATCTTAATCCTTCATTCGTTTTAGATTTAACTGCTACGCCTAAAAAGAATAGCAATATCGTGAGTTATGTCAATGCTATTGAATTGAAAAAGGAGCATATGGTAAAATTACCAGTTATTGTTTACAACCACAGCCGTAAAGAAGAAGTAATCAATAGTGCTTTACATTTACAAAGACAGTTAGAACAGCTGGCAATTCAAGAAACTTTAGAAGGTGGTAAAAAAATAAGACCCATTATTTTATTCCAGGCACAATCCAATATCAAAGGAAGCGACAATACAACCTACATCAAGATTAAAGAAAAACTGATAGAATTAAAAATTCCAGAAGAGCAAATCAAAATCAAAGTTAGCGGTTTAGATGAATTAAAAGGAATTGATTTAATGGACGAAAAATGTCCTGTTCGATATATTATAACCATCAATGCTCTAAAGGAAGGTTGGGATTGCCCATTTGCCTATATTTTAGCATCATTAGCAGACAAATCATCAGCAGTCGAAGTAGAACAAATTTTAGGTAGAGTATTGCGTCAGCCTTATGTTTTAAAGCACAAAGAACCATTATTGAATTTGTCTTTTGTATTAACGGCTTCCGCTAAATTCAACGAAACATTAGACAATATTGTCAGAGGATTACAAGATGCAGGTTTTAGTAACAAAGACTATTATGCCGAAGAAATTATATCTGAAGGTAATGTTACTCCAATATCAGACAAAGAGGCTTTAAACAGAGATTTATTTGGTTCGTCAGAAGAAAACAAAACAGTTGAACAATTTGATGATAATGACATCACAAATATCAATATTGATGCAATAGAATTCGATCCTATGGCAAAAGAATTTGTCCCAGTTGCAAATACTACAATCAATCAAATTACACAAAAAGCAATCGAACAAGGAGCTGCTTTTGAGACAAGATTAACAGAAGATACTGGAGATAGTACCGAATACCTTTTAAGAGAAATGGGAAAAGAACCAAAGCGTTACAAAATTGTTGAACACTTTCATCAAGTAGCAGAAAGTATTGAGCTACCACAGTTTTACAAAAAATTAGAAACCGATGTGTTAAGTCGTGAATTGGTTTTTGATGAATTAAGTCAAGGAGAAGTTTTCTTAAATAGAGATCAGTTATTAAGCACATTCAAATTGTCTTCAAAAGATATTGAAATTGACTTTAATAGTGTTAGTGCCGAAATTGTTAAAGTTGATTATGATGAAGCTCGAAAAGATGCTGTAATTTCTAAATTTAGCGTACAAGCAAAAAAAATATTAATTGATACCATTGTAGCCAAACCAAAAGAAAAGCAAGTCAAAGACATAGCCAATATTATGGTGGGTAAAATTGGTAATATGACACCAATTGCTGAACAGGAAATCAAAAAATACATCGAGCGCATCTTTAGCGAGTTCTCCACAGAAGAGATAATTGATGCAGTAAACAATGAATACAACTACGTTTACAAAATAAAAGCCAAGATTTTAGAATTATCAAACCAGCACGCCAAAGAAGAATTCAGCAGATTGTTGGATACCAATAAAATTATTGTAAAACCAACTTTCAAGTTCAAAGAAACGCTAATTCACACCAAAGAAGGAGCCAAAATTGACAAATCACTTTACGAGCGTGAAGGCGATATGAATAATTTTGAACAACGTTTGATAATGGATATTGCTTCTCAAGAAAATGTTTTGTTTTGGCACAGAAATTCAGTAACCAAAGACAAAGGATTTTACTTAAACGGTTTTAGCAACAATCATTACCCGGATTTTATATTATACACTCAAAAGCAAAACATTATTTTAGTTGAAACCAAAGGCGATTTTCTGGACAATGACGAAAGCAAAGCAAAGAATGTTTTAGGTAAAAAATGGGCTGAAAAATCAGGCGAAAACTATAAATATTTTATGGTTTATGAAAGTAAAAATGTAGAAGGTTGCTATACAGTTAAAAACTTTTTAGATATTATTGGAGCTTTGTAAGATATTTTTAATCGAAAATAAAGATGATTTTTGTTTTTGAGTTAAAATCAATGATATTTTAAAAATAGAAATAAGATAAAATAACTTTTTATATGGCAATACTTGTTGATACAGTAAGAATAGCAAATTTTAGGGGAATAAAAGAAGTAGAAGTTAGTTTAGCACCAAATACACTTTTGGTAGGAGCTAACAATGCTGGTAAAACATCTTTCCTAAAAGCATTGCATTTAGCTTTAGGTGCTGATAGAAGAAGTATTTCAAAAGAAGATTTTCACGACGATGGCTCGAATGAAAAAGCCGATAGTAAAGATATTTTAATTGATATTAGAATTGTGCCTTTCGATTATGAAAATAATAAAAGAATAACTGTATTCAGTGACAATTGGGCAGAAAAAGTCTTTGGCTCATATATAAAAACAGACAGTGATGACAATGAATTTATTTGTTATAGAACAAGAGGCTTTTATGATTTATTAAAAGGATACTCTTTTGAGACATTAGAATTGACAAACTGGGAACCTTATGAATCATTAAATGATGAAAAAGAAATCATTAGTCCTTGGAAAAATACAATTGCTAAAATTAAATTTCCAAAAATTGAAGCAATTCCTTTATTTTTTATTGATGCTCAAAGAGATATTCAAATAGATTTAAAAGATAGATCTTCATATTTAGGAAAACTTACAGAAAGATTAGAAATAAAAGATGCTCAAATAATAGAAATTGAAGGGAAATTAAATAAAATAAACTCTGATATTGTCAATGAAAGTCCAATTTTAGAACATCTAAAAATAACATTACAAGAACTAAATAAAACAGTAAATTCTCAAGGGACCGGTGTAGAAATATCTCCAATCAACAAAAAAATTAGGGATATTGGCAGAAATTTAAACATAAATTTCAAAGATACTGATAAGGAAAGTTTACCATTAGATTATCACGGTATGGGTACAAGAAGCTGGGCTTCTGTACTTACATTAAATGCCTTTATCTCTTGGAATGAGAATCCTAAAAATGAGAATGTAAAAGACCCTTTTTTTCCAATCATTGGATTAGAAGAACCTGAATCACATCTCCATCCAAATGCACAAAGACATCTATTCAAACAGTTAGATGAAATCAAAGGGCAAAAAATAATAAGTACACATTCTCCATTTATTGCTGCTCAATGTAAATTAACTGATTTAAGACATTTTTACAAAGATGATAATGGTTTGAAAATTGGAGCATTAGAATTAAGTGATTTAATAGATAATCAAATATGCTCACTTATAGAAGAGATTAAAAACGATAATGATAATAAAGATTTAAAAAGAAGAATCTTTCCTATTATTAATGAATTAAAAAAAGAAAGAATAGGTAAAATTAATTCAGAACAAGTTAGAAAGATACGAAGAGAAGTAATGAATACAAGAGGCGAATTACTTTTTGCTAAAGCTATTATTTTGTTTGAAGGAGAAACAGAAGAACAAGCATTACCAATATTTGCTGAAAAGTATTTTGGAGATAGATATCCATTTGAGATAGGATTAAATTTTATTGGAGTTGGTGGAAAAAAGAATTATACACCTTTTTTATCAATAGCGAAATTTTTAAATATTCCTTGGTATATTTTAAGCGATGCCGACGGAAATACTGTAAAAGAAGTTAAAAATCAAATCAAAGATGTGTTTGGAGATACTAATTTTGAACATAAATTAATTGATTTAGAGGATGGCAATAACTTTGAAAGCTATCTTGTTAATGAAGGATATGATGATGAATTAAATAAAGCTATTGATATTATTGAAATGACCGATAATTATTTAGTAAGTAATTATATTCCAGAATTAAATGGGGAAAATTTATCAAAGAATGAAGTGAGAGATTATAATGGAGACGAAGGAATAAAAAGAGCTTTGATAGATTGCTTGAGAGGAGGAAAGACAAAATACGCTACTCAAATAGCTGAAAATATAATTTCGATAACCGAAGATGGCAATAAAAGTAAAATTCCAAAAAAAATAAAAACTTTATTCGATTTAATAAATGAAGAATTGAAAATCATAAAAGAAGTATAATATGGAAGTTAAATTATCAAATATTCAAACCCAAATTACACAGCATAAAGAGGGAGCTTTGTTAGTATTAGCGGGAGCTGGTAGTGGTAAAACTAGAGTGTTAACTGAAAGAATTAAAAATCTACTTAAAGATGGTTCATATCACGTTTTAGCCTTAACTTTTACAAACAAAGCAGCCGAAGAAATGGCAGCTAGACTTGAAGATGTTGAAGGTATTCAGGAGCGTTCATTTATTGGTACAATTCATAGTTTTTGCCTAGAAATTATTAATAAACAAGGATATTCAATAGGTATAAATGAAATGCCTCATTTTTTCGATAAGGAAGAAGATAGAAAAGCATTGTTAATTCAAGTATTTGAAAATAATATTACTTTGAGAAATCATTACTTAAACAAGAATGATAATGAAAAAAGAAATTTCATATATGAAGTTCTTGATTATATAAGTAAGCAGAAAAAAAATTTAATAGACCCTATTGAAAAAAGTAGCGATGCTCTTGGCTATATATATTGGGAATATCAAGAACTATTAAAAAAACAAAATGCAATTGATTTTGATGATGTTATTTTTTTAGCCTGTAAAATTTTTGCTAAACGTCCTTCGATTGCAAAAATTTATAGACGATTGTATAAATATATTTCTGTAGATGAGGCTCAAGATTTGAATTTTGCACAATATGAGTTTATTAAGATTTTATGTAATGGAGAGCATAAAAACGTATTAATGGTTGGAGATATTAATCAATCACTTTTTCATTTTAATGGTTCCGATATTAAATATATGAATTCATTATTTTTAACTGATTTCGATGCAGAGAAAATAGAATTAAAAACAAATTATCGTTCTTCAAAAGCAGTTTTAAAAATCGCAAATAAAATAAAACCAAATTCGGTATCAATTGATGAAAAAACACCAGAAGGTATTTTTGAAATAAAAGAATTTGCTAATGTTGAAGAAGAAGCTAAATGGATTGTGGATAAAATTGAAGAATTTTTACTGCAAAAAGAATATGAAGAAATTGAAGGAGATATATCTCTTAATAAAATAGCTGTTTTAGCTAGAAATAAATACCTATTTCAAGGTGTTGAAAAAGAACTAAACGAAAGGAATTTACAGGGTAAGAAATTAAATTATTTTTATAAAAAAGGTTCTGATGTTACAGACTTCGGTAGCGAATTCATTACGCTATTTGATTTAGGATTAAGTGTTTTGACAAACTCTCAAGACTTAATCCATTATTCTAAAATTCAAAAAATATTAGAAATAGAGGACATTCAATTACTTGATAAAAATAATGGGATTTCTAATCTTAAACGAATCTATGATAATATTTTAAAAGAGGATAACAAGGAATATTTCTTATTCTTACTTAGTGCTTGGGAATTAATAGATAAAGAGATTAATAATTTTTCAGCTGCAATAAAGAATCTTGAAGAAAATATTATTCTTAAATATGAAAATTCAAAAGACGAAGCTATTAATGAATTAGATAAAATACTATTTGATATTAAATCTTTTCGAGATCTCTGGAATACATATTCAAGAAATACAAAAGTTGATTTAAAATCTTTACAACATTTCAAAACTCAAATCGCTTTAGGTATAACTAATATTAGTAATAACCTAAACGGTATTACATTGGGAACAGTACATTCAGTAAAAGGTTTGGAGTATCCAATAGTTTTTATTATTGGTTTAACAGAAGGTGCTTTTCCTGATTTTAGAGCAGTTCAAAAAGGAGGTAACGAATTTGAATCAGAAGAAAATGGATTTTATGTTGCAGTAACTAGAGCGGAAAGATTTCTTTATTTAACCTATCCCAAAAATAGATTAACACAATATGGTAATAAAGTCCAAAAAGTATCAAGTTTTATTACGCGTATTATATAAACAAATCAACCAAAGGTAAAAATTACTAAATCCTTTATATTCGATTTTTCTAAAAAAACAAGTCATTACCTCATTCAGCTGCACAAAATCCTCGTTTAGTCCAAGTGTTCCTAAACTCACATCTTTGTTTGCTTCATTTCGTTAATGACTATTTTCACAACATTAAAAACGGTACTAAAAAAATTCAAATAATAGGAATAATTGATAAAATGAAACAAAGTAAACTTTGTGAATGTTATAAATCTAGATTTGAAGTGTTTACAAACTCTAACTTAAAAAAAAGTTATATACATTTGATGAAATTTACTTGTTTAACCAGAGTTTAGAATTTTCGAGATAATTAAATTACTTAATGTGACTAAAATAGAAAATGACAGGAAAAAATAAAATACCAGCTGTATTTAAAGAAGATTTGCAAAAGCTTCTTCTATCTATTAATGAATTAGAACCAATCGAAAAAGGAGAACGGATTTGCAAGGTTTGCTCAAAAGTAATAACGACTGAAAATATTCAACTTATTATTCCAAGACAAGGCAAAACCTATGATTTCATTTGTGATAGTCCTGTTTGCGTAGAAGAATTTAACCGTAAAAAAGATAATAAGTAATGAATAAATTAGTCGAAACCATACTCATATACATACCGATTTCATTATTGATATTTTTTGCGGGTATTTACTTGGGTGGTGAAATATGGATAAAAGGTAAAGTTGTTTTAGGTGATATTTTAAATTTTTTTGGTTGGGCTGGTAAAAGCATTAGAAAATTAAGTATTAAGAGTGAATATGAAGGCACTATAAATTCCATTATTCAAGATTATAATAAGAACTTTGAAAGCCCAATACTTCCAAGTTGTACGATTGAGTGGGTTACTCCTGAAAACCAACAAAATATTTTGAAAGAAAACGAGGCAATTATTTGTTTGAGTTTTGATAAAAAAGACCACAATTTAAATTTTTACAATGCAACGTTAAATTTTGTTCAAACCGGTCTAATAGCAAAAGCAAAAGATTATTTGACTAAATCATCATCAGTAGCAATCGACTTGCTTACAACACATATTATTTTAAGAAATAATAGAAAAGAAGTTTTAACAACATTTCGAAAAAAATTAAATGAGTTTGATGAGGAAACAAAAAAAGAATTTGAAACTCTAGCTCCAACGAACGATAAAGGTCTATTTCTTAATATACTTTTACCCGAATTTCATTTTTATGGGGAACTTATTGACACTCTTCCACCAAGCTCTGAATATACTACCGAGGCGAACGGTTTATTTCTTTGGTTTAAAGAACTTGCTACAAGAGAATTTGACGAAAGGACAAATTTAAAATATATTTCTAAAAACTTAAAAGTAGGAGTAATACTTGTCGGAAAAGATGAAACTTGGGAAAGTCAAGGAGCAACTGCATATACAAAATGGGCAGATTATTATGCAGCTGAAAATTATAATTCAGTTTATGTTTTAGCTCGTGGAAGCAATGGATATGAAAGAGCAACAACTGTGATAAAAATTCTAACACATTCAAAAGGATTTGACCAAATAAATAAAAACCCTAAAATCAAATGTGTTTCAGCAGAAGGTCAGGAATATATTGTTACTTGTTATACGTTAAGACCTAATAAAGCAACAATTGCATATCTTGCTTGGGAAAGTTTTAAAAAGTATAATAGTAATGGAAATGATGTTCCTGCAATTATTGATAGTGTTCAGAAAGATAACATTGTAGTCAATGTCTTTGGTTTAAAATTTGAAATTACTAACAATCTGCTTTCTGATTTAGAATTACCTGATGCAAGAAAAGTGTTCAAGATTGAAGATGAACTATATTTAAATATTATAGAGTTTAATCCTGACAAACAACATATTGTATTATCCAATAAAGGAACTATTTCTGATCCAAAACACTTTATTGAGAGTGTTTTAAATGAAAGCAAAATATACAAGTGTAAAGTTGAAAAAATACAAATTGATAAGCAGGGACTGCAAATGGGCTTAAAAGTTTCAGCATCAGAATTAAAGTCTTGGATTTATATTCCTAAATACAAAGCAACAGCAAGTCGTTTTTTAGATTTATCACTAAAGTTTCCTTTAGCCACAGAGATGAATGTGTTTATTGAAAATTATAATTCCCTTTCTGCAAATTTCGTTGGTTGTATAGAAAATCTCAACAATCCTTGGGAAGGAGATACAGTAGATAAAATAAAAGTAGGTGATATAATAAATGTTGTAGTAAAACAACTTAATGAATTCACCGTAATATGTGAAATTGAAGAAGGTTTGGAATGTAGTTTCTCAAAACAAGAAATTTCTTGGAAACAAAAAGAGTGTATTACTTCTCAATTCAAAATAGATGATGATATTGAAGTAAAAGTGATTTCAATTGATATAGACAGGAAAAAGATTGATGTTTCGATAAAAAGAAAGTTCAAAACTCCTGAATTAGAATATTATGAAGCTAATGTCAATAATATTATTGAAGCTGTAATAGTGAATATAATACCTGAAAAAGGACTTGCCATACAATATGATGGTAGCACTAATACAGGATTTGTTCATTGGTTTGAAATTGGTTGGGGTTCAGTTGGTAGATTTGATTTAATATATAAAGTTGGAGATAAGCTACAAGTTGTTGTATCAGAATTTGATGCTGAAAAGAACAGTGTAAAGTTTAGTGTCAAAAGAAAATACAAACATCAATTTAAAGAATGGCTTGATATTGTGAATGAAGATGAGCCAATTGAAGGGAAAGTGATTGGATATTTTGAAAACAGTGCTCAAATAGAACTTTCCCAAGATGGATATACAGTTCAGGCATATATTTTAAGAAAATTTATTTCAAAACTTGCTTTTGTTGAAAGGGACGATTTACCTTATTACTTATCAATCAATTCTAAATTCAACTTCTATATTTCTGAAATTAATGAAGATAGACAGACTATTTCTTTAACAAGAACAGAATATCTTGAAACTATTGAAGAACCAATATATGGCGAAAAATACAGCGTTAAGTATGTAAAAGAAAACCATACTAAAGGGTATTTCTATTCCGATGAAATAGAAGGTTGGACGAATATTCCAGAAAAAGAAATTATGCTAGGTGCAGCAATTGAAGTAATACCAGTTTCAACTTCAAATGGCGAATTTGAAATTATATGAAGGTAAAATGAAATATGGTTGCTAAAAACCTAAATCTAAATTCTCTTTTCTAATCAACTTTTTATTTTAAATAAAAATACCAAAAGTTCGGTGGTAAAAGAACGTTTTACATTTCAGTTGCCACTCCTTTGCCAACGCTCCAAAAAAAATTACTGTCACAGTTTTTGAAACAAAAACACGTACGCTTCGCAACTTGCGCCAGTAATTTTTTTCCCCAAGCTGTGTTACATAATTGAGTATTATAGTTCATTACAAAGCTTTTATATTGTT
>CAMBHH010000064.1 GCA_945866505.1 Flavobacterium psychrophilum | reverse complement strand
CGTTTGGTTTTGTAAATTTTTTGATAAATTTGTGAAGCTAAATAGTTTAAGTAAACAACGGTTTTGCTTTTGGTATAGTACGTTTGGGCATAAGATAAATCATTCATTAATTGAATGTACAAATTCGCCATTTCATCAGGATTTTTTTTAGCTTTACCAAAAATAGCTTGTTCAAATTCAAGCCATTTTTCTTTATTGATTTTTATAAATGCAATTTCTCTCATACGAGTGCTAAAATAAGAAATATGTCAGAATTATCTATAAGTACAACACAAAATGTTGTAATAAATTTTAAAGCAGCATCTGTAGGTGAGAGAATGTCAGCTAGTTTATTGGATTTACTTATAAAATTTGCCTATATTATTGTTGTGACTTATGTGTTTTTTTATTTGATGGGGATTGGAACCCTTTTTAATAATGTGGATATGTGGTCAAAAGCGGCTGTAATGATTCTGTTCTTCTTCCCAGTGATAATTTATTCTGTGACACTCGAAAGCATTTTTGAAGGGCAAACCAT
Source organism: Flavobacterium psychrophilum (assembly GCA_945866505.1). Classification (GTDB taxonomy): domain Bacteria; phylum Bacteroidota; class Bacteroidia; order Flavobacteriales; family Flavobacteriaceae; genus Flavobacterium; species Flavobacterium psychrophilum_H. The sequence continues at coordinate 16,355 of CAMBHH010000064.1, read as the reverse complement.
TGGAAAAAAATTATTGAAAATAAAAGTTGTGAAAATTGACGGTTATCAAGCCAGTTTTGGCGATTACCTGATTCGTTGGCTTTTCAGAATTGTCGAAAACAATTTGATGGGTGGTTTAATTGGCTTAGTGGCAATGATAGTCAATAGCAAAACTCAGCGAATGGGCGATGTGGCAGCGGGAACGGCTGTGATTACATTAAAAAACAATATCTCCATCAATCATACTATTCTCGAAGAAATTGGAGATGCTTATGTACCTATCTATCCTTTGGTTATTAATCTTTCGGATAATGATATGCGAATTATTAAGGAAACTTTTCTGGTTGCCGAAAGCAAAAAAGACTTTGAAACCATTGATAAATTGACCAAAAAAATTGAAAGTGTTACTGGGATAAAAAATCAATCTGGCTTTCAAATCGATTTTATAAAAACCATTTTAAAAGATTACAATTTTTATACACAAAACATGTAAAGTTTTGTAGTTATCGAGTTAAAAATAAGTAGCCGGCTAGCGGTTTCGGGTAGTTTTTGTCGTTCAAGTCAAGCAAATAATAGTAGGTTCCCGAAGGAACTTCTGAATGATTCCTTATAACACCTTCGTTTGCATAACCGTCCCAATCCGGTACATTTTTGTTTCCCGTCCAGATCAATGTTCCCCAACGGTTGTAGATAGACAAATGAAAGTTCAAAAAAACATCTCTCAATCCTTCAATAAAAAAGCTATCATTTTTTGTGTCGTTATTTGCCGAAACAAAGTTGTAAATCTTGGGAGGACAATTATTTGTTGTCAATAAAAATTGGGTAATGCTAAAGCAAGTTCTATTGTCAACCTTGACATAAATGACTTTTGGCGTAGTTTCGGCCGTATAATTCGAGGTGTTCACAATAACGTTTGTTCCATTTTCCAGATCGGTCATTGTCGGATAGAATTCAACAACATCGGTTGGATTTATTTTTATGAGTTCTTCGTAATTAGAGAAATCAAAGACTCCTTTGGTTAATCTCAAATTGCATGAAACTAAATCTTCCAAAGTAACCAATTTGTCTGAAACGGCCAAGGTTATCTTTTCTAAAGATTCATTATTGTTTTCGTTAAGTTCAGCTACTATTCCGGTTCCGGTTCCGAGGTCATCGACCACAAATTTCAACTCAAAATTGGTAGGAATGTTATCGGGAATTATCAATGATATTGTGCCGTTTTCGTCGCTGTTTACTGGAATTGCCGCCGCTGTTTTGGTTTTTTGTAATAAAATCCCATTGGCATAAATCGAAATAGGAGTTGCTGCGGGAAGCGGACTCGTGCTGTTTTGGTTTGAGACCAAGTAATTCGCAATTAATCGGCGCGAATTACATTCTAATTGGGTGCTAAAAGTTATGGTTGCGTCAGGAAGTTGGCTGTTTAATTTGGTCACAATTGCATTGATCATTACGAAATCTTGTCCGGAAGTAAGCTGAATTTTGGCCGTTGAGTCGTCAATATTTATGTTGTTTTGGATATTATAAACATCTAAGTCCATATTGTATAAGTCAGTTGCTCCAGTAAAACTATTGGTTCCGTTAAACGCATTGTCAATAGGATTTAATGGCGGATTTTCAATACGATTTCCATTAATGCTAAGTGATTCGTTTACATTAATGTTTTTGTCTCCTTCCCAAGCTACAAAACCAATTTTCGCGTCTTTATTGTCTATGACATTTAAGTTGGTCAGTGTGATGTTAACTTCATCTGGAACAGATTGTAACCCATCATAAACATTGAGTTGATTCAAAGGCAAAGCGCTATTTTTATAAATAATGACGATTGCCCAACCGCCAAAATTGGTTCCGTTCGTGCAATAAGTAGCAATAATAGTCGTCAAGTCTAAATCTGAAAAATTATAAACACTATTTCCAGTGGACTTAACAATTGAAGTTATATCGGCAAAAGCGCTGAAAAAAGGTAATCCAGTAGGATTTTGAATTAGACTGAAGCTTCGTTGGGCAGTAATATTCTGATTGTTTATTTTCACGTCAAAGTCACCAGTTCCAGAACCAGCCCAATATAAATAGGCACTTTCGATGATATCTTTTGAATTTAAGTTTAAAGAAGCCGACGAAGATGTATTTATTGTGCAAGGAGGCCTTGGCAGTCCAAAAAGAGTATTGTTCTCGACAGTGTTCAGCGTATTTCCTATAAAAGCAAAATCGAATCTACCATTAAATTGCTGGTACAAAGAAATATCCTGACCGTAAAACGAAACAGAAATCAAAAAACTGATAATAAAAAAATGATATTGTAGTTTTAGTTTCACCAATAAGATAATTTATCGATAAAATTAACCATTTATTTTTATTAAGTGGTATTTTTGACTCCATAACAAAAACTCTTTGGTATTAATTAATGGAGTAGTTTCCAATGTTTACAAATCAGTAGTGAAAAATTATAGTGTAAAACGATACGAACGTAAAGAATATGAAAATTGGAATGCTTTTATAAGCCAGGCCAAAAATGCTACTTTTTTATTTCATCGTGATTTTATGGATTATCATTCCGATAGATTTCAAGATAATTCTCTAATTGTTTTGGATGGCGAAAAATGGCTGGCTGTCCTTCCGGCAAATGTAGTTGGCAATGAAGTATTTTCACATCAAGGCTTAACATACGGCGGATTGGTTTACAATGAAAAGCTAAAATTGGCTTCGGTAATTGAAATTTTCAAAAGTGTTTTATCATTTTTGAATGACACTAAAATAGAAAAGCTACAAATTAAATTACTGCCTTCGATTTATCATCAAAAGCCAGCCGAAGAATTGAATTATGCTCTGTTTTTAGCTAATGCAAAATTAGTACGAAGAGACTCTTTGGCGGTTATCGATTTGTCAAAGCCATACGCCATTTCGAAAACTAGAAAAGAATGTATACGACGAGGAATAAAAAACAATTTGATAATTAAGGAAGAACTAAATTTCAAGTTGTTTTGGGAAGAGGTTTTGAAACCCAATTTAGACAATAAACACCAAGCAAAGCCCGTGCATACAATTTCTGAAATAGAAATATTGCAACGAAAGTTCCCCCAAAATATTCGACATTTTAACGTTTATCACGGACATAAAATTGTTGCAGGAACAACTATTTTTATATCAGAAAATGTTGCTCACCCACAGTATGTTTCGGGAATGGGCAATAAAAATGAGTTGGGTTCATTGGATTTTCTATACCATCATTTGATAACCTGCATTTTTAAGGAAAAACGTTTTTTTGACTTTGGAATTTCGAATGAAGAACAAGGGAAAAAATTAAACGAAGGTTTGGTTTTTTGGAAAGAAAGCTTCGGAGCGAGCACAATAGTTCATGATTTTTATGAAGTGCAAACTTCAAATTTTGGTTTATTAGATACCGTCATGATATGATAAAATTCCTCGATTTAAAAAAAATAAACGCCCCTTATGAAACTGCTTTTCAAGAGAAATTGAAATCAGTTTTAGAAAAAGGTTGGTATATTTTGGGCAATAAAGTGGCAACATTTGAAACTAATTTTGCCAAGTATTGTGGTACAAAACACTGCATTGGTGTTGGTAATGGTTTTGATGCTTTGGTTCTTATTTTTAAAGGGTACATTCAATTGGGAAAACTGCAAAAAGGCGACGAGGTTATTGTTCCAGCTAATACTTATATCGCTAGTATTCTGGCTATTTTAGAAGCTGATTTGGTGCCAGTTTTGGTCGAGCCAAAGTTAGAAACGTACAATCTTAATCCCGATTTGATTTCAGGAAAAATCACCTCAAAAACTAAGGCAATTTTGGCCGTTCATCTGTATGGGCAACTAGCCGAAATGGAAAAAATAAATGAAATTGCTGTTGAAAATAATTTGATTGTTGTAGAAGATGCAGCTCAGGCTCATGGCGCTAAAATAAATAACGAATTACAAATTGATAATTACGAATTTGAGCATAAAAATGCACAAGCATACAGTTTTTATCCAGGGAAAAATTTAGGCGCTTTGGGAGATGGCGGAGCGGTTGTTACCAATGATTCAGAACTAGCAAAAGTAGTTCAATCTTTGCGCAATTATGGTTCTGAAGCAAAATATCATAATGAATATGTCGGTGTGAATTCAAGATTAGATGAAATTCAAGCCGCTTTTTTGAATTTGAAATTACTTCATTTAGATGCAGAAAATACTATTCGAAAAGAAATTGCCAAACGTTATACAAAAGAGATAAAAAACGATAAAATCATTTTGCCATTTTGGGATTTGTCTGGAAATCATGTTTTTCATTTGTTCGTCATTCGAACCGAAAATAGATTCCATTTGCAACAGTATTTATTAGAAAACGGAATTCAAACGATGATTCATTATCCAATTCCGACACACAAACAAAAAGCATTTGTGGCTTGGAATCATTTGTCTTTCCCTGTAACCGAAAAAATACATAACGAAGTTTTGAGTTTGCCCATAAGCCCAGTTTTGACAGTAGATGAGGTAAGTTTTATTGTTTCAGTTTTAAATCAATATTAAATGGGAATAATTAATAGAATCAAACAATTTTGCTTTGTCGCTGTGCGAATCAAAAAGTATGAAATGCTTTCAGACTGCAAAAGAGTAGTAGGAAAGCCTACAAAACATAATCCTTTATTGTTGAAGGGCAAAGGAAAAATTTCTTTCGGTAACAACGTCCAAATAGGTGTGATTTCATCCCCGAATTATTATTCGCATTATTCTTATTTAGAAGCTCGAGAAGAGGATGCTGAAATTTGTATTGGCAATAATGTGGCAATTAGCAATTCTTTTTCTATAGAGTGTTATTCTAAAGTTGTTATTGAAGATAATGTCCTGATTGGTGACAAATGTTCTATTTTGGATAATGATGGTCATGATTTAGAAGTTACGCGCAGAAATATTGGGATTCCAAAATTTAAAGAAGTACGTATCTGTAAAAATGCATTTTTAGGTTCAAATGTAATTATACTAAAAGGTGTTATTATTGGTAAAAATTCAGTAATTGGTAGCGGTTCGGTTGTGACCAAAAGCATTCCTGAAAATGTTATTGCAGCGGGAAATCCGGCCAAAGTGATCCGAAACTTATGATTTTAAACACGCTAAGAAATAATGCACTTCTTAAAGTTTTATCTCTGAATTCTTTTTCAGTCGGGATAAGTTTTGTTTTAGGAATTGTATCTACAAAAATCGTATCGGTCTTTTTAGGGCCTTCTGGGATGGCACTTTTGGGTAGTTTTAGGAATTTTACCTCGATGAATAAGTCTGTTGCAACATTGGGTATTAATAATTCGTTGATTAAGCTATTTGTAGAAAATAAAAATGACAAGAAAGAACTATCGATATTATATTCGACTTTTTTTTGGGTTTTTCTAGTTCTTTCAATTTTTGTGGGAGGTATCACTTTAGTGTTTGCCAATGATTTTTCAGATGTATTATTTTTTACTTCAGATTTTGCAAATCCCATTCGGTTTTTTGGGTTGCTTTTACCTCTGATAGTTATAAATGCTTTTTGGCTGGCCATTTACAATGGATTGGAGCAGTTTTACAGAATTGTGTTAATTCAAATTATTTCGAATATTCTTATTTTTGGGGTAACTACTTTTTTAATATGGAGTAAAAATAGTACTGGTGGTCTTTACGCAATAGCTGTAGGAGAGTTGGTACTATTTTTCGTTACTTTTTTGTTTGTGGTAAAAGATAAAAGTCAATTTAAGTTTGATTTGCAAAAAGTAATTGATAATAAATATCTTAATGTAATCAAAAAGTTCTCGGTCATGGCTTTACTGAGTGCGTTCATTGTTCCTTTAGCGCTTATATTTATTAGGAACTACATTGTAAAAACACACTCAATTCAAGATGCTGGAATTTGGGATGCAACAAATAAAATCTCCAGTTTTTATATGTCAGTTTTTAGTTCTGGCTTATCCCTATATTATATGCCCAAATTAGCCGCCCTTGAAACCGATTCAGATTTTAGAATAGAACTAAAATCGTATTTTAAAGTTTTTGTTCCTTTGTTTTTTTTGATGCTAGTAATTATTCTACTTTTTAAGGATTTCTTGTTGAACATGGTATTTACAAAGGATTTTATTCAGGTAAAGCAAGTTTTAATCTGGCAACTAGCCGGCGATTTATTGAGAGTAATGACCTTAGCTTTTGGATATCAAATTGTAGTGAAATCAAGAATGAAAGATTACTTTGTTATCGAATTAGTTTTCAACGGCACCTATCTCATATTATCATTTTATTTAGTGAAAGTTTTCTCTTTTGAAGGAGCTCTTCAATCTTATTTTTATGCTAGTTTAGTAACATTTATTTTGATTTTATTTATGTTCAGGAAACTGTTTGTTAAAAGTTGATTTACTGCCAAACCTTTAGATATTCCTCAGCAATTTTCAAATAATGATGCTCTTTCTCAACAAAGGCTCTGGCTCGTTTTCCAATAGCGATGATTTCATCTGGATTATCTATTAAGAAAGACAATTCATTGACCAAATAATCGACATCGGGCAAAGCATTTATGGCTACTTTTTCAGTTAAATTATAATGGTTGTAAAATTCATTTTCAGCGCCAGTAAATACTACTTTTCCCTTTGCCATAGCTTCTAGCGCATTGTAACCTTGGTCGTAGCCATAGACTTGATCTAGCAAAATATGTGCTTTGTTATACGCTTCAATATACTGTTGATACGGAATACTTCTGGTAACAATGGTTTCCACCTGATTGGGATATTTTTGCTTAATTATTTCTAAAGCTTTTTCAAAAAAAACACTGCCTTTTTTAACTGAGCTACTGTTGTTTATCCCCAAAAAAATGATGATTTTATCATTAATATGAAGCGGTTTATATTCAATTTTATCAATGTTTATGGGGTTTGGAATAAACTCCGATTTATATCCCATTGCCTCCATAGGAATTTTATAATCTAAGTCGGAAGTGAATATTGATGAGGATTTTTCGGCTATAAAATCGAATGTTTGCCTATAATTGGGTTGAACATATTTTAAAGAATAATTGTAACTCTTTTTTAGTTTTTCATCAGCAAACAAGGGACTTAAGATAGAATATTTAATTTCATTTTTCAAAAGATATTCTATAATTGGAGTATCTTCTCCGCAAATTAATAAACTTATTTTTTTGTTTTGATGGAATAGTTTTTTAAGTAAAAATCGGGATGCAAAAGGATAGGTTTCTATTGCATCGGAATTGATTAATTGTACCACATCAAAGTTTTTTAGTTTGGACAATAAAAAATAAAACCTAATTCCTTTTTCTAATAATTGCAAATCATTTTTAAATAGTCGGAAAAAAACTTTGTTGATAAAAGTCAATAAGGAAGAGGATGAAATAATCTTCGGACTTATAGAAAAATCTACAGGAAATTCTTTGAAGTCATCACCAGTTCCAATGATGCTAACTTCATTATTCAAAGTTATTAATCCTTCCTTTAATGAATTGTGCAACCTGCTGAATTCGCCAACTAAAAGTATTTTCATTTTTTGCCAGAAATAATTATATTTACGTAAATATATAAGAAAATGACAAATGTTTTTTCAGAAAATGATTTAGAAATACTAATTGCTACAAAAAATCGAAGTACTCTTGATTTTTTAGCTTTAATGTTTCCTTTTACGCATTTTTCAAAATTCAACATTTTGGTGATTAATCAAACTAAAGAAAACAAATTAATATCTGATTTTAAAAACGTTAGGGTGATTAATGTTGATCAAAAAGGTTTGTCAAAAAGCCGCAATCTAGCCATTAAAAATGCCTCCCAAAAAATATGTTTAATCGCCGACGATGACGTTGTTTATTTTCCAAATTTCGACCACGAAATAATAACTTCCTTCAATCAGAATCCAAAAGCATCACTAATTACATTCAATCACCAACGAATTGGTGTAGAAAAACCGAATAATAAATCAAAAACAGAATATGGTCATTCCAAAAAAACTATCGAAAATGTATGTTCTATTGAAATCGCTTTGCAAATAAAAGACGTTAAAGAAAATAATTTATTTTTTGATGAGAATTTTGGCTTGGGTTCCTTTTTTGAAACTGCCGAAGAATATTTGTTTTTAAGGGATGCTATTGGACTAAATTTAGGTGTTTTATTTTGTCCGTCTGTTATCGTTTCTCATCCTTTACTAACTTCGGGTGATCAACAAGGAAGCGACACAATTTTATTTGCAAGAGGCGCATTGTTTTATAAAACAAGATCAAATTTAGCTTATATTTGGTTGCTAAAATACGTGTTTTTCCTTATTAGATACAAGTACATCAGTTGGGACGAACGTAGTACAAAATATAAAATAGGTTTGCAAGGCATTCAAAAATATAAAGAAGTTGTAAAATTAAAGTAATGACAAGTATTGATAATGTACATTTAATCGAAGTACCAAAGATCCACGATACAAGAGGAAATCTTTCAGTAATTGAAGGAAGTACCATACCTTTTGAAATAAAAAGAGTATATTATTTGTATGATGTGCCTAGTGGCAGCGAGCGCGGTGGTCATTCTCATATTGAGCAACAAGAATTTCTTATTGCATTAAGTGGTAGTTTTGACGTAATACTAAATGATTCAGATGCTGAAAAAACAGTCACTCTCAACAAACCCAATTTTGGACTCTTAATCCCAACAGGAATTTGGCGGGAATTACAAAATTTCTCTTCAGGTTCAGTTTGTTTGGTTTTAGCTTCTGCTGAATTTGATGAAGCGGATTATATTAGAGATTTTGACCATTTTAAACTATTTAAAAACGGAATTTCCCAATCCAAAATTGGCTAATAAAGTCTTTAAATCGATAAGCGGTTTCAATATGTAAACGGGTAGTTGTAATAAAAATCTCTTTTTTAGAGATAATTTATTCAAATCGATTCCTTGACAAAACCAAAGAAAACGCTCTTTTTCGCCGACAATTTTTGATTTTATAGCTAATGAAAACCGGTTCAAATCGAGAAATTTTTTCAAACTGGGATTCGTTTTTTCCAAAGAAGTGTATTTAGAAAAGTTTAGAGAATTAATGCTAGTTATATGGTTTTTGGTAAGGCTTTTTGGGTCATAAACATATCTTGCTAGTATTTTCCAGGAAAACAATATCGGATAACTCAATCCGATTCTAATCCACATATCAGTGTCTTCGCCACTTCTTAAATTAATGTCAAATAGGCCCGTTTTTTCAAAAACAGTTTTATGAAAAACGGCGCACGAAGTACAAATAGCAGTTTCTTTTTGGCTAGCATCAAAATAATTCACAATCTCGCAATCACTAGTTTTAACGATGGAATAGCTAGATGGAAAAACTTTCTTTGATGTTTCTACTTCAATAGCTGCCGAAAACACTCTTAGGTTTGGAAAACGATTGACTTTTTCAAACATTTCTTCAAGAAAATTGGGATACCAATAATCATCAGCGTCAATAAAAGTGATATAATTGCAATTCGCTTTTTCTATTCCAAAATTTCGAGCGGAGGAAACTCCACCATTTTCTTTATAAAAATAGTGAAGTCTGTCGTCATTAAATTCCAATACTTTTTCTTCGCTTTTGTCAGTAGAGCCATCATTAATGATTAACACTTCAAAATCTATAAAACTTTGATTGAGAACACTTTTTAAGGTGCTTTCAATAAAATTTTCCTTGTTGAAAAGTGGAATAATGACGGTGAAAAAAGCCATTTATTTAGAATTTAAATTACACAAGTTCCCCAAGCGATACAAATCAAAAACAAATAAGGATGGGTTATTGCTCGATAGATTTATACGAAAAAACCGTCTTGATATTTTATAAAAAAAGGCAAAAGCAAAATGGAGCTTCAGTGTTTCAATTTTCGAAGCCAGACTTGAAAGCCGAACGTAATCTGTGGGCAATAATTGATGGTCAATCAAATATTTTAAACCCAAGATTGATTCGTTTTCTTTTTTTATAGCCGCTTCAAAATCATCTAATCCTAAATGAAACACCGGATTTTCAATATGCATAATTTTAATTTTTTGCTCCATCAAATTATATGAAAACAAAGTGTCTTCATGTCTTAAATTGGGAATAGTTTCATTGAAAGAAACCGTTGTAAAAATGCTTTTATGAATTAAAAAATTTAAGGTCAAAAAAGACAAATAGGGATTTTCTTGACGTTTTTCAACCGAAAGTGCTTCTCTTGAATGTCCATATTTCCATCGTAAAATTTGACTTTTATTTGGTTTTTCTTTTTGGTATTTAATTCCACCATAAACCACTTTTTCATCTTCATTTATTTGAGCAATGTATTTTTTTATAAAATGATTAAGAATGGGAATAGTATCTGCATCAAGAAAAAGTAAATTGTCAAATTCAGCTTTTTTTGTTAATAAATTTCTAATGGCACTGCGACCAATATTTCTTTCTAATTTTTCAAAACGACAATTTTCCAAACTATTAATCTTCTGATTTTCATCAAGAAACACTTTCGAACCATCATCAAAAACAAGAATTTCAAAATTTATTTCGCATTCCAAACATTGTTTCTGCAACTCCAAAACCAATGGAACTACATTATAATTATAGGTCGGAATGAGTATCGAAAGCATTACACCGTTTTTTGAACAACCTCAAAAAGGCTGGCATCTTCGCATTTCAAGGTCTTCGAAGGGAATTTCATCAGCAAAGCATAGTCGTGAGTCGCCATAATAACAGTTTTTCCAGTGGCGTTGATTTTTTTCAAAACCTCAAGAACTTCAACACTAGTTTGCGGATCCAAATTTCCTGTTGGCTCGTCGGCAAGAATTATTTCAGGATTATTAAGCAAAGCTCTTGCAATTGCCACACGTTGTTGCTCGCCACCAGAGAGCTGATGCGGCATTTTGTCAGCATAATCTTTTACATTCACTTTTTCTAAAACTTCGTCAATTTTGTTTTGAATCTCAGTTTCGTCTGTCCAACCTGTTGCTTTGAGTACAAAATGTAAATTGTCTTTCACGTTGCGATCGGGCAACAATTGAAAATCTTGGAAAACAAAACCAATTTTTCTTCTCAAAAATGGAATGTCATCTTCTTTTATCGTTACTAAATCAAAATCCATAATTGTTCCTTCTCCGTCCGCCAACGGCAAATCGGCATAAAGTGTTTTCATAAAACTACTCTTTCCAGTTCCTGTTTTTCCAATAATATAAATGAATTCTCCTTGTTTAACCTCAAGATTTACATCGGATAAAATGGTTCTTCCTCCTTGAACGATAGTAACATTTTTTAAAGACAATACAGGTTGTGACATAAGATAAGTAATTTTATTTGGTAAAAGTAGCAAGATAACGATGGTTTTCAAAATAAATTCTGTGCTATTACAAAAGATAGTAGAAAATTGAATCTTGATTTTCCAAATTGTTAAAAAAGATGTTTATAATAAATCCCGAAAGCATTTCGTTATACCCTATAGAATACAATACATTTGACTACTCTAATAATCAACCAATGCGAAAAATTTCAAGGCTCTTATTGCTGCTTTTTTTTATAAGTATTTCAACTATTTCAGCTCAACAATCAGCTATTTATATTTCCGATTCTAAAGACTTTGACAAAGCAATTTTGTTATATAATGAAAATCAATATGCTTCGGCACAGTTGCTTTTTGAAAAAGTGAAGTCTGCTGTAGCCAATGAAGAAATCAAATCGGATTGTTCTTATTATATTGCCAATTGTGCCATTCGTACTAATCAGCCCAATGCTGATGTATTGATGGAAAATTTTGTAACCGATTATACCACAAGTAGAAAACAAAATCAAGCCTATGTTGAAGCGGCTCATTATTATTTCAACCAAGGCAATTATGCCCAAGCCTTAGAATGGTTCGAAAAAGTGAACGAGACTAACTTGAGTTATAAAGAAAAAGACCAATACAATTTCCAAAAAGGCTATAGTTTTTTCAGTTCCAAAAACAAAAAGGAAGCCACAACCTATTTGAATAAAGTGGCTAATTCTGCAGAATATGGTTCGCAAGCCAAGTATTATCTGGGTTTTATGGCTTATGAAGGCGACGATTACAAACAGGCTACCAAGTATTTCGACGAAGTTTCAGGGGAAGAAAAGTACAAAGAAAAATTGTCTTACTATCAAGCGGATATGAATTTTAAACTTGGTAATTTTCAAAAAGCGATTGATTTGGGTACAAAAGCAATGGCGAAATCGAATGCTTTAGAACAATCGGAATTGAACAAAATCATTGGCGAAAGCTATTTTAACTTGAAACAATACGAGAAATCTATTCCGTATTTGGCTTTATATAAAGGGAAAAAAGGAAAATGGAACAACACCGATTTTTACCAATTGGGTTACGCTTATTATATGCAAAAGGATTACGAAAGTGCCATTTCTCAATTCAATAAAATCATTGGAGGAAAAGATTTTGTAGCTCAGAATGGGTATTATCATTTGGGTCAGAGTTACCTAAATTTAGACAAAAAGCTACAAGCTTTGAATGCTTTCAAAAACGCTTCCGAAATGGAATTTGACGTTGCTATTCAAGAAGATGCGAGTTTGAATTATGCCAAACTGAGCTACGATATAGGAAATCCGTATCAAAGTACTCCTTCAGTTTTCATGGCTTTCTTGAAAAAGTACCCCAACAATGCCAACAAATCAGAGTTAGAAAAATTATTGATTGATTCTTATATTTCATCCAAAAACTATAAGGACGCTTTGATTTTGTTGGAGAAGAATAAATCTCCTGAAAATAAATTGGCGTACCAAAAAGCGACTTTTTATAGAGGTTTAGAATTATACAATGATACAAAATATCAAGAAGCGTCGGTCCTTTTCGATAAATCTTTGGATCAACAAAAAGATGCCAAATTCTCAGCTCGTGCAATGTTTTGGAAAGCCGAAACCGAATATGTTTTGGACGATTTCAAAAATGCACTGTTGAGTTACAAACAATTTCAAAGTTTGGCTGTAGCCAGGGAAACACCAGAATATAAAAACAGCAACTACAATATTGCGTATTCGTATTTCAAATTGAAAGAATATGATGAAGCTGGAAATTATTTTCAAAATCAGATTGACAATCTAAAAGACGATAAGTTACGGTTGCACGATTCTTATTTGCGATTGGCCGATTGCCGATTCGTGACTTCAAAATATACTTTGGCTCTTGAAGCATACAACAAAGTCATCGAGTTAAAAGGTATAGACGCCGATTATGCTTATTTCCAAAAAGCCATTTGCTACGGATTTGTGTCCAAAAACGATAAAAAAATTGAGGAATTGAATAATTTTCTTCAACTGTATCCAAAATCAGAATACCGCGATGATGCTTTTTTTGAACTCGGAAATACCTATGTTGCCGAGAACAAACAAGACCTTGCCATAAAAACTTACGACAAATTGAATGCCGAATTTAAAAACGGTTCGCTTACTTCTAAAGCCATTTTGCGCCAAGGATTAGTGTATTATAATGGCGATAAGGACGAGCAAGCCTTGACAAAATTCAAAAAAGTAGCTGCCGATTTTCCTAAAACTCCCGAAGCTTTAGAAGCAGTTTCCACAGCAAGATTGATATATGTCGACAATGGAAAAGTAGATGAATATGCGGCCTGGGTTCGGACTTTGGATTTTGTTGCTGTAACCGATGCCGAATTGGATAATGACACTTATGAAGCTGCTGAAAAACAATATTTGCAAAACAATACTAAGCAAGCCATTTCAGGATTTAGTGGTTATGTAAGTAAATTTCCAAAAGGGATTCATTCTTTGAATGCTAATTTTTATCTAGCCCAAATGTATTTTTCTGATCAACAAGAAAATATATCTATTCCTAATTATGAATACGTGATTGAGCAACCTCGAAGTGAATTTACGGAACAATCTTTGGCGAGACTGGCACAAATTTTCTTGAAGAATGAAGATAAATTGAAAGCGATTCCAGTATTGACTCGATTGGAAAACGAAGCCGATTTTCCACAGAATAAAACATTCGCCCAATCCAATTTGATGAAATGTTATTACGAAAACAAGGATTATCCCAATTCAGTTGTGTATGCTGAGAAAGTTTTGGCTAACACAAAAACGGATGATAATGTAAAAAGCGATGCGCAAATCATCATTGCTCGTGCGGCCATTCAAACGGGTGATGAAACCAAAGCGCGTTCTGCTTACGCCAAATTGCAAACCATTGCCAAGGGAGAATTGGCCGCTGAAGCCTTGTATTATGAGGCGTATTTCAAAAATAAAGACGGAAAATTTGAAGCTTCAAATGGTGTAGTTCAAAAATTAGCCAAGAATTATTCCAGTTACAAATATTTTGGTGCCAAAGGTTTAATCTTGATGGCTAAAAATTTCTACGGATTGAAAGACAGTTTTCAAGCGACTTATATTTTGGACAGCGTTATAAAAAACTTCACCGATTTTCCAGATGTAGCTTCAGAAGCACAAACAGAATTAGACAGGATTAAAAATGAAGAATCTAAAACGAATTCATCAATTGGAGGTTAGAAGTGAGAAGTTAGAGGTTAGAAGTTTAGGAGAAGAATAGAATAATAAAAATATATATCAATTATCCACTTTAGGATCCCTCTCCGAAGGAGAGGGTTGGGGAGAGGAAAAAATTAAAAATATGAAAATCAATTTCAAACATATAATTGCCTTTGCTTTAGTGCTAATTACCCAATTTTCGTTTGCCCAAAAAAAGGATCCTAAAAAGGACGAAAACATTGGCACAGAAGTCGTAAATGTGGTAAAACCATATACGCCAACCATTTCAGATGCCTTCAAAGTAAATGAAACTCCTGTTCTTGATGACGCAGAAAATACCAAAAAAGAGGTAATTAAATATTCCATATTCTCTTTTCCGGTTGCTTCGACTTTTACACCATCCAAAGGAAAAGCTGAAGGTCTCGAAAAAGAAAAACAAGCTAAATTATTTAATAATTACGCCACTTTTGGAGTAGGGAATTATGGAACTTTAAACGCTGAATTATTCGTAAATCAAGACCTTAATAACAATGATTATGTTGGTGGAATGTTTCGTCATCTTTCTTCGCAAGGCGGAATCAAAAACGTTGAATTGGATGATTCCTTTTATGATACTTCCATTGATTTGACCTACGGAATTCGTGAAAAAGACTTGTCTTGGAATGTAGATTTGGGTTTTAAAAATCAAATCTATAATTGGTATGGTTTGCCAACCGATTATGGAAATACTTTAACTCCAATTCAAGCAATCGACCCACAGCATAGTTACAACAATATCTATTTAGGTAGTAAATTTGAAATAAATGAAAGTATTGTAAAAGAAGCAAGTGCCAAATTCAATCATTTTTCTGATAATTATGGTTCTACTGAAAATAGATTTTATGTAAAGCCTTCTTTCGAATTCAACATCAGCAACAAAGCTGTAAAAATGAATGTGATTGTCGATTATTTAGGCGGAAGTTTTGAAAAAAATTATTCAAACACAAGCTCAATAAAATATGGCTTTACCAATTTTGGAATTGCGCCAAGTTTTGTGATGAACGAGGACGATTGGACGGTGAATATTGGGGCAGGATTATTTTATAGTTTGGGTACTCAAAACAGCAGCAATAAATTTTATGTTTACCCACAAATTAATGCTTCATTGAAGGTAGTTGGAGATTTGATGATTTTCTACGCTGGAGCGGAAGGAAATTTGGAACAAAATACCTATTCTGATTTTGTTACTGTAAATCCGTATTTATCGCCAACATTGAACATTAAACCAACAGACAAACAATATGATATTTTCGCCGGTTTGAAAGGAAAATTGACCAATACAGTGAGTTATAATCTTCGAGCTTCTTATGTGAATGAAAGAGATAAAGCTTTATTTAAAAGTAACGATTACACCGAAAATAGTTCCAATGAAGATTATGCTTTCGGGAATTCTATGCAAATGGTTTATGATGATATGAAAACCATTAGTTTTTACGGTGAGTTGAAAGCCGACATTTCAGAAGATGTTGCTTTTGGTATCGATGGAACATTTTGCAGTTATACGAACAAGTTTCAAGCGGAAGCTTGGAATTTACCAGCTGTAAAATTAAACGCAAAAGTCGATTTCAACATCACCGAGAAATGGTATGCTGGTGCCAATGTTTTCTTTGTTGGAGAACGAAAAGATCAAAAACTGAATACCGATATTGTGTACATTGTTGCACCAAGTCCAATCACTTTAGAGTCTTATTTTGATATTAATGCGCACGTTGGATTCAAATACAACGACCAATTATCGGCTTTTCTACGAGCCAATAACATTGCAAACCAAGCGTATCAAAAATGGTTGAATTATCCAGTTCAGGGATTTCAAGTAGTCTTGGGAGCGAATTATAAATTTGATTTTTAGATTTTTTACCGCAAAGTGCACAAAGTTTTACGCAAAGGAAAAGG
>CAMBHH010000063.1 GCA_945866505.1 Flavobacterium psychrophilum | reverse complement strand
TGTACTACAACCGCTAAAATTGCGAAAGCGCCAGTAGCAACAGATTTCAAGGTAATTGCTTATCCTAATCCATCATCAGGAGTATTTAATTTGGCTATCGAATCATCAAAAGCAGCAGCTACTACTATTCAAGTATATGACATGCAAGGAAGAATGATTGAGAACAAGAAAGTAAATTCAAATGCAGTAGAGATAGGTGCTAATTATACCTCTGGAGTTTACAATGTAATACTAGAAAATGCTGGTCAGGCGAAAACTATTCGTTTGATTAAAAAATAAAAAAGATATAATTACTGTTTTTGTTAGTAAAAGACTGTCCGAAAGGGCAGTCTTTTTATTATATTGATAAAAATCGTCCAAATAAATTGTAATTGTATGTATTTGTTGTTAAAATTATACTTTATTTTTACTGCTAAATAGTTCAATATTATTAAATCCTATAAATTCAAATTTTACTTTGAAAACAAAACAAATAAAGTCTTATTTTAACTTATTTTTTCTTTTATTACAGTCGGTTTTTTCACCTTGTTTTAGCCAGTCTCAAGTTATATTTAATAAAATAAATCAAACCAATGGATTGTCTAATGATAGAGTAAGTAGCATTGTAAAGGAGAAAAATGGTTTTGTTTGGATTGGTACCGAAAACGGATTAAATCGTTTTGATGGCAATAAAATAAAAATATACAATAAGCAAAATAGTGCTTTAAGTTCTAATGATATTTCGGATTTATTAATAGATCGTAAAGGCAAGATTTGGATTGGTACTTTCGGAGGTGGATTAAACTTATACAATCCTTCGAACGATAAATTTAAAGCCTATAAAAATATTTCGAACGATAATTCCTCGATTCCTTCAAATGAACTGAACACTATTTTTGAGGATTCTAAAGGTGTTATTTGGGTGGGAACCAAAAATGGATTTTCCTTTTTTAACGAAAAAGAACAAACTTTTAAAACGTATCAGTTCGACAGCAAAAATAACTATTCCATTAGTCACAATGATGTCAGGAGTATTTACCAAGATAGTAATAAAGACCTTTGGGTTGGTACTTTTGGAGGAGGTTTGAACAAATTTGAGACTGCAACAGGGAAGTTTTACCGAATAAAGTCGTCAAGTGCAATTTCGCCCGATTATATTCATTCGTTATGTGGAATAAACAAGAATGAAATTCTGATAGGAACCAGCGGAAAAGGAATACTGACATTTAATGTGAATACTTTGAGTTTTCAAAAAAAATCATTTGGAATAAAGAAGACAATCAATATAGTGCGCTGCATTAAAAAAGCTCAAAATGGCTCAATTTGGATAGGGACTGATGGTGTAGGACTTTTTAAAGTAGACAATATAAACAGTTTAAATCCAGTAGTTTATAATTACACGAATGATTTTCGGTCAGAATCCTCAATTTCCAGTAATGCTATTTATGCGCTTATGGAAGACGAAAATTTCAACATTTGGGCAGGAACAGCTTGGAATGGTGTTGATATGTTAGGTCTTAACAAAGATTTTAATTTTATACCAAGTACAAGTAAGGGAGAATCTCCTGTTTCGGTATTGTCGGTCTATAAAAACAATGAGGCATTTTTTATGGGATTAGACGGAAAAGGATTGACAGTTTTTTCAGAAAAGACCAATACTACAAGACTATATAATAGCACAAACAAAAATTCAATTGGCGACGATTACATTCAATATATTTATGAAGCTAAGGATGGGACACTTTGGCTAGGTACTTTTGTCAATGGATTGGTTAATTTCAATTACGATACGGGGAGTATTAAACAATTTAAACAGAATTTAGGAGATTCAAAATCTTTGAGTTTTAATGATGTTCGTTATATTGTCGAAGACGAGAAAAACAATTTTTGGATAGCGACTTGGGGCGGAGGTCTAAATTATTTTGACGTAAAAACAAATGAATTTAAAAGTTTTCAGGAAAAAACAGGAGATAAAAACGCCATCAGTAGTAGCAATGTATTATCTCTTCAAAAAGACGGCTCTTTAATTTGGCTGGCGACTTTTGGTGGTGGATTAAATCTTTTCGATACCAAAAGCAATCGATTTAAAGTTTTTAAAAGCGTAGAAGGCAATCCAAATTCAATTAGTAGCGATTATCTTTATAGTATTTTAAAAGACTCGAAAGGAAATATTTGGATGGGAACTGCGGGCGAAGGAATCAATATGTTGGATACCAAAACTCAAAAAATAAATCGCTTTGATGCCTTTAAGAATGTTCGTTATCAAACCGTGATGGCAATTGTGGAAGATAATAAGGGATTGATTTGGTTTAGCACCAAGCAGGGCATTTTTAATTATGATTATTCCACCAAAACCTTTAAAAACTTTTCTAATCTGAACGAAGACTATCATATAAACTCAGGCTTCAAGGACGCAAAAGGATTGCTTTATTTTGGATGTTCGAAAGGGGTTATCAAGTTTAATCCTCAAACCATTAAAGTTCAAAATATAACTCCCGAAGTTAAATTTACAAGTTTTAAACTTTTCAATAAAGAAGTTCCCACAGGTGAAGACGAGATATTGAAAAAAGACATTACTTTTTCGAAAGATATTACTTTAAAACATGACCAAGATGTAATTACTTTTGAATTTGCTGCAATGTTGTTTCCATCTTCGACCAGTTGTGAATACCAGATAAAAATGGAAAATTTTGATAAAAATTGGAGATCAATAGGAAAAGAGGGTTCTGCAACTTATACTAATCTTTCACCCGGCGACTATGTTTTTAAAGTGAGGAGCAGACAGTTGGGAAGTGACTGGGCGAATCAATATAGTTCATTAAATATTACAATACTAAAACCTTTCTGGACAGAATGGTGGGCTTTTTTACTCTATGCCTTTTTTGGAATATTACTTTTCTATGTTTTGATGAAATACATTATTTCGTGGGAAAATATGAAAGCAGATTTGCGATTCGAGAAATTTTCACACGAAAAAGACTTAGAACTTTATAATTTGAAACAAGATTTTTTTACAAATATTTCTCACGAAATAAGAACTCCTGTAACGCTCATTTTGAGTTCCATAAATAAATTATTGAAAAATAACGAACTTTCAGTAAATCAACCGCAAAATCCTTTTGGCACTATAAAAAAAAATGGCGAGTATTTACTAAATCTCGTTAATGAACTCTTGGATTTCAAAAAGTTAGAGCAACAACAAATCAAGTTAAAGGTTGTTAAAGCGGATTGGGTTGCCTTTAGCAAGGAAATATACCTTTCCTTCAAAGAATTTGCTTATCAAAAGGATGTTAAGTTTGAATTTGAATGCTCTAGCCCGAATATCGAATTATGGTTTGACAAAAACCAGATGGAAAAGGTACTTTACAACCTATTTTCTAATGCATTGAAATTTACAAAAGCAGGCGGTTCCATTAAACTTTCCATTATCGAAACAAACACCGAAGTACAATTTGAATTGGTCGACGAAGGAATTGGAATTTCAAAAAAACATCTCTCTAAAATATTCAATCGCTTTTATCAAGCCCACGATTCCAATAATGAAAATGGAGCTGGTTTTGGATTAGGACTAACCATTTCAAATGAAATTATAAAATTACATCAAGGAGAAATTACCGTAAAAAGTAAAAAAGGTGCCGGCAGCACGTTTACCATTATTTTAAAAAAAGGGAATTCTTTTTTTAATAAAACTGAAATTGATTTAAGTGAAACCGATGATGAAGTGATTGGAAATTATTTTTCTACCAAACGAGGCAATCTAGATACACCTGTAATCAGCGCCGCTATTAAGGAACAAATAGTATTGATTGTTGAAGACAATATAGATATTTCCAACTATGTAGAAGAACTTTTGTCGAACGAGTTTACGATTTTAAAAGCATTCAATGGCAAAGAAGGTCTAGAAGTAGCATTAGAAAAAGTGCCTGATCTTATAATAAGCGATTTGATGATGCCAATAATGGACGGCATAGAACTTACCCATAACTTGAAATCCAATGTAAATACAAGCCATATTCCAGTGATTCTGTTAACAGCTCGAGCTTCATTTATGCATCAAATAGAAGGTTTTGAAACAGGTGCTGACGATTATATCACCAAGCCTTTTAACGAGTCGCTTCTTCGAGCCAGAATAAAAAACATACTCAAAAACAGAACTTTATTACACGAAAAATTTCATTCAAGAGACGCAACCGATATTGTTGAATTTATAAAAAACAAAAAAGACCAGGAATTTCTTGAAAACTTGGGGCTGTTTATTGAAAAAAATATAGATTCGGATAATCTTGCTGCCAATCTTGTTGCCCAAGAACTAGGAATGAGTCACTCCGTACTTTATAAAAAACTAAAAACAATAACTGGCTTATCCCTTGTGGAATATATGAGGGATTACAGATTGAAAAAAGCTAAACAGCTTCTTATAACAAAACAATTTTCTATAAACGAAGTTTGCTATCAAGTAGGTTATTCTGATCGAAAATATTTTAGTAAGCTCTTCAAGGAACGTTTTGGCAATCCTCCTACTTTTTATTTGAATGGAAAATAAAATCATCTTTTTTGATTTTTAGATAATCGAATCATAATACTCTTCTTCATACTGCTTCCAAGGTTTTACGCCTATTATTCTGCAATAAAAACGATTCGTACCCCTAAAAAAACGATTTCGTGCCCCTTTCGTTTATGACACCAAGTATAATTTTACATTTAAGATAAAGCTTTTTTTATCCAATGCTTGGATTTAAAAAAAATTAAAAATAAACTATACTGACCAACAATTAAATTAAAATTAAAATATGAACAAACCAATCAAATGTAACCCATTTTAAAGCCAAATTAATAAATCAAACTATTACAATCAAAACCAAATATGAATACAAAACTAAAGCGAAAAAGAAATTTTTTAATACAAAAGCTCTCTAGTTCATTGATTATTTTCTTGATGCCATTGCTGTTTTTTGGACAGAAAGTAGATGTAAAAGGAACCATCATCGATGAAGCCACCAAGACAACTATCCCGGGGGTTACAGTAACCTTAAAAAACAGTACTAATTCTGTTATTTCAGATGTGAATGGGAAGTACCAAATAAAAGCAGATATCGGCGATATTGCGACATTTTCATTTTTAGGGTATGCAACGGTCGGAAAAAAAATTACAGGAAGTATTTTGAATGTATCCCTTCAAGAAACTGCTAAAACGCTAAATGAGGTTGTAGTTATTGGATATGGTTCCACCAAGAAGAAGGATCTAACGGGTTCAGTGGCGCAAGTAAATTCAAAGGATTTTCATAAAGCACCAGTTACCAATGTGGAAGGATTAATTGCTAATAAAGTTCCCGGTGTTCAAATCACACCCAGAAGTGGCAAACCTGGTGCAGGGAGCTCCATTATAATCCGCGGCGGATCTTCATTAAACGCCAGTAACGATCCTTTATATGTTGTTGATGGTGTCCCTCTTGAAGGTTGGAATGGTGGAGCAGGTATGCTTAGCCAGTTGAATCCAAATGATATAGAAAGTTTTACCATTTTGAAAGATGCATCAGCAGCAGCTATCTATGGGTCCAGAGCATCTAATGGTGTTATTATTATCACCACCAAAAAAGGGAGTTTAAAAGAAACACAAGTTGATTTTTCATCATCAACAAGAGTTACAAGTATTATTGAACAAGCTCCAGTGTTGACTGCTGACGACTACAGGAGTCTTGTGAATACATTAGTAACTAATGAAACCCCACCAAAAACCCCACCAGGTGCAGCCAACACAAATTGGCAAGATGAAATTTATCAAGTGGCATTGGCATCAGAAAACAATTTGAGTATGAGTGGCGCTATAAAATCATTGCCATACCGAGTTTCCGTGGGTTATCTTAATCAAGATGGAGTTTTAAGAACGGGTAATTATGAAAGATTCACAGCTTTGCTTAATTTAAGTCCAAAATTTTTGGACAACCATTTGAAAGTAAATTTAAATTTAAAGGGTTCGTTTGAAAAGGAACACATTGCCAATGAAGGTGCTCTTTGGAATGCACGAGCATTCGATCCTTCACAACCTGTTCGTGTTGAAGACCAAACTTATGGAGGGTATTTTCAATATACGCAGTTCGCTTCAAATCCCGCCTTAGCAATAATTAATCCAGTAAGTATGCTGGAGCAGGTAGAAAGCAAAAACGAGAATATTAGAAGCGTAGGAAATTTGCAATTGGATTATTCGATGCATTTTTTACCAGACTTACACCTTAATATCAATGCAGGTTATGATCTTTCTAAAGGCAAGTACTTGAGCTCTGCTTCTGCCAACTATTTTCCCGCAAACCTATCAGAGGGTTATATTTATTATGCTGATCCTTCAACTGAAGTGCAGAATACCTTGCTAGAATCTTATTTGTTTTACAGTAAAGAAATTACTTCTTTAAAAAGCAGATTTGACATTACTGCTGGATATTCCTATAATGATTTCTTGACAACCAACTATTCTTATCCAACCTTCAGGCCTGATGGTGTTAAACAACCCAATAGTGACCCTGTTTTTCCGTTTGACAAGCCAAGTCATTCTATCATTTCTTTTTATGGCAGACTTAATTATGTCTTCAACGAAAAATATTTACTCACCGCGTCTTTGCGTCAAGATGGTTCATCCCGATTTTCAGAAGAAAACAGATGGGGTTTGTTTCCGTCCGCAGCTTTTGCCTGGAAAATAAAAGAGGAAGGATTTCTTAAAAACACCAAGCTGTTTTCTACTTTGAAATTAAGATTGGGTTATGGTGTTACTGGGCAGCAGGACGGTATTGCAAATTATTATTACAGACCTAGTTATTTTTCTGGTAATACAGACGAACAGTATACTTTTGGAAATACTAGTTATTTAACCGTTAATCCAGGTGCTTATAATCTAAATCTTAAATGGGAAGAGACTGCCTCTTCGAATATTGGACTGGATTTTGGATTTTTGAAAAACAGGGTTACAGCAAGTGTCGATGTATATCTAAAAGAGACAAAAGATTTATTAAATAATACGCGAGTTCCTTTAGGTTTTAATCAAGGCAGTGAATTGCTGCTCAACATTGGTACAATGGAAAATAGGGGAGTGGAATTTGCTCTGAAAGCAATTCCGATACAAACCGACAATATGAACTGGGACTTAAATTTTAATTTCACTTACAATGAAAATAAAATTACACACTTGAACGATGTTTCCGATGAAGGAATCGGGTTGTTTAGTAATGCTACACTAGTCAATACTGTTGGTTATCCACGAAACACCTTTTATTTGTATCATCAGGTGTATGGTGTAAACGGTATGCCTATCGAGGGTCAAATGCTCGACATAAATAATGACGGATTGCTAAATGCTAGTGATAGATATATTTCGGATAAATCGACAGCCCCAAGATATCTTATGGGTTTCAGCACTAATTTCCAATACAAAAAATGGAATTTAAGCACTGCATTTCACGCTAATTTAGACCATTATCTGTTTTTTCATCCCTATGACAATACCATTTCAATTACGGAATGGCAGACTTCACAAAACCTTAGCACTTTGTATTATGACACTCTTTTTAGTCGTAATGATCCAGCACAAGGGTACAGTGATTTCTATTTACAAAATGCTTCCTTCCTAAAAATGGACAATATAAGCATTGGTTACGATTTTGGTAAAGTATTGGCTAATTCTAAAGTAGGACTGAACGTTAATTTTTCAGTACAGAATGTTTTTATAATTACAAATTATTCAGGCCTTGATCCTGAAGCTAATTTCGGCTCAGAAAATTCTTATCCAGTCCCCCGAATTTTTTCAATGGGATTAAACCTTAATTTTTAACTAAATAACTAAAAAAATATGAAAAGTTCGAAAAAATTTAATAGTATTTGGCTTCTTTTAGGAACGTTACTTTTAGTCATTACTTTTAGTCTGCACTCTTGTACGGATGATTTGGAGAAACTCCCTTTAAATGCAAATACAGAGGATATTCATTTTACAAGTGTTGATGCTTACAAACAAAGTTTGGCTGGTGCTTATTCAAGAATGGCGTACAGTACATTTTTAAGATTCTACTGGAGTATGCAAGAATATTCTACTGATATGGCCGTGAGCACTTGGAATGATGGTGGAGATGGTATTTATCACGAACTGGCTTGGAGTGCTGATTCACCCGCTATTGCAAATGTGTACACTGCAACACTTACGATGATAACATTATGTAACGATTTTATCAATCAATCATCAGAAGAGTTACTTTCCAAAAGAGGATTCTCCGGAGCTGATGCTACCGAAATTAAAAAATTCCGAGCCGAAGCCCGATTTTTAAGAGCGTATTGCTTTTGGATTTTGATGGACTGTTACGGAAATCCTCCATTTCCAACCGAAAAAACCTTGGCAAAATCCTATCCAACCCAAATTAAGCGTGCCGATTTGTTTAAATATATTGAAGCGGAGCTAAAAGAAATTGACCCTTTATTAGCAGATCCTAAAACCAATCAATTAGGAAGACCAGATAAAGCGGCTACTTGGGCATTACTATCTAGAATGTATTTGAATGCCAAAATATATACTGGCGAAGATCGGTATACTGACGCTATCACGTATTGCAATAAAATAATTAATTCAGCATATACATTAGAATCTAATTATGCTTGGTTAATGCTGGGAGATAACTATTTGAATACCAATGAATTTATTTTTACCATTAAGTATGACAATACCAATAAAACCTGGAGCAGCACAAATTTCCTGGCTTTAGGTCCAGCAGGAGTTCCTGCCTCGTTAAATGGCATGTCAGGAAGTTGGAGTTCATTTAGATTTACTCAGCAAATCCCAGCGCTTTTTCCATCAGTAACTCCCACTATTGATAAACGTGCTTTATTTTATACTACTGGACAAAGTTTAGAAGTAAATAAAGTGGCCACAAGTACAGATGGATATTCGGCTTATAAATACAGAAACGTAAATCGTGATGGAACTCCGATTACCCAGAACAATACTTTTGGCAACTTATCCGATATTGATTTTCCCGTATTTCGTCTAGCTGAAATTTATTTGACCTATGCTGAATCTGTTTTAAGAGGAGGAACTGGAGGTAGCAATGCTACGGCACTCATTTACATCAATAAAATACGAGGTCGTGCTTACGCAAATGACCCTGCAAGCACCAATGGCAATATTTCTGCAGCTGCTCTTACACTTGATTTTATTTTAGACGAAAGAGCTAGAGAATTGTATTGGGAAACCCATCGTAGAACAGATTTGGTTCGCTACAATAAACTAACAACAGCCACTTATTTATGGGCTTGGAAAGGTGGTGTGAAAGCCGGTACAGCAGTGGATCCTAAATACAATTTGTTTCCGATTCCAACATCCGATTTAGTGGTAAATCCAAATTTAAAACAAATTGATGGTTTCTAAAATAATTGAAAACCAAAATATAAAATTATTGATTATGAAAAAGTTTTTTAAAATACTATTCTCCATTGTTCTGATTTTGGTAACTGCTTCTTCTTGCAGCGATGACACCCTCAAATCTGTGGCAGAACCACCCGCCGAAGGTAAGTTTTTATTAACCAATAGCACTAGC
Source organism: Flavobacterium psychrophilum (assembly GCA_945866505.1). Lineage (GTDB taxonomy): Bacteria > Bacteroidota > Bacteroidia > Flavobacteriales > Flavobacteriaceae > Flavobacterium > Flavobacterium psychrophilum_H. Next base: position 7,481 of record CAMBHH010000063.1, on the reverse strand, counting down.
GAAATTGTACTTGACAAAAAGGATGCGGACAAAAATATTGCAGTGACATTAAATTGGGATAATAAATCTTGGTATGGCATCGATACTCCAATGACTTACACCATGCAAATGGACAATAGCGATGGCGAATTTATAAGCCCTCAGGAAATTGCTATCACAGCGGGTAGTAATTTATCACTTACACACGCTGAATTGAATGCCAAAGCATTTGCATTAGAACTGGCTCCAGCTGTGGCTTCAAAAATAAAAGTTCGATTAAAAGCCAACTTGAAATATGGTGCTTTACCAATTTATTCAAACGTAAGTACATTAACAATTACGCCTTACAGTACGCTTATTCTTAAATATCCAATGCCTGCGGAACTCTATCTTCAAGGAGATGCGGTGCCATCAAATTGGGGAACTCCAGTAACCGACATACAAAAAATGGTTCAAATAGACGATCATCGTTTCGGACTTATTGTAGCCTTAACAGGAGGGAAAAATTTTGCTGCTATTAGCACTGCTTCAACTTGGTCTGATCCTGCTTTTGTAACAATGGAGGCCAATGCTAATCCTCAAAGTAGTGGCACTTTCGAACCAAGAGGTTCGGCAACAAATTGGGGTGGTAATCCTATAAAATCCCCCGCTGCTTCAGGAGTTTACCAAGTTATTCTTGACTTTACCACAGGTATTTACTCCATAACGCCTGCGGTTTTAATGCCTTCGCCAGCAGAATTATACATTATTGGTGATGCAACTAATAATGGATGGGTTGCTCCAGGAAATACTCAAAAATTTACCAAAGTAGATAACTACACTTTTACGCTTACAACGGCTCTTAAAGCAGGTAAATATGCTTTCCTCAATGCGAATGCAACTTGGTCAACCCCAGCATATCTGGGAAAAACGGATTCTGAACCATTATTGGGTGGTAATTTAACTTTAAATCAAGCTCCTAATTGGGCAGGAAGTAGTATAACTGCTCCTAATCCTAGGAACTATACCATCACAGTTAATTTTAAATCAGGAACTTATGTTTTGAAACCTTAAAACCATACTGAATTAAAGAGACACGATATCGAATACAACGTTTAGGCTAATTAAATAATTAATTTAACACATACATAAAATGTTTGCAAAATACCGCATCATACAAGTAATAGTACTTCTCACATTAGTTGCGCAATTTAGTTGTTCAATGGAGAACCCTATTCCAACTCCAACTACTTATATACCCAAACCCAATAATGTGTTTTATAAAGGAACTTATATGGCCTATGTAGCACATCAGGAAACGCATGGAGGCGTAGTTTTCAAAGAAAATGGGGCTCCAAAAGATGCCTTTAAAAGTATAGCAGATCACGGAGCGAACATAGCCCGACTACGAATTGATATGCCACCGTATAAAAGCAGTTACACGAAAGGCTTTGCAGACGTGGACTTTGGATCTCCCAAAAAAGTAAAAATAGAAATGCAAAGGGCTAAAAATGTAGGACTAAAAACCTTGTTAACTTTTGGATACCAATCTATGGCATTGGAAGACTCTCAAAGATTGAACAATTATGTCGCTCCGTTACCATGGCAGAGTATCGCAACTGACGTTGAAAAGTTAAAAGATTCGGTTTACAAACATACCACCACCGTATTAGAAGAGTATATTAAAGCGGGTTTAACCCCTGAAATTGTGGCTATTGGTAATGAAACCAACGAAAGATTTCTCGAACCCAATCTGAAAGAGAGTGATTTACCAGCGTATAGTGTTGTGCGCTCCGTTAAATTGTTGAACTCAGGGACTAAAGCAGTTAGAGATTTAAACAAAAAATATGGATTAAATATGAAAATTGCCTGCCATATTTTTAGTGCCGCCAGTTTAAAATTTTGGCTAAAATCACACGTAAGCAATGGTTTGGACTTCGATATTATGGCACTTTCTCATTATCACGCTTGGCATTCTTTAGGAGATTTTAAGAGTTGGACCGATGTGGTTGGATTTGTAAGGACTAAATACAATAAAGATTTTCTAATTATGGAAACTGCACAATTATTTAGAATTGGTGGAAATGATGGCCACGTTGATATTTTGGGAGTTGAAAATATTCCTGCTGGTTATGTTAATCCACCAACTACAAATACACAAAAAAAATACATGAAAGATTTTGGACAAGAATTGTATGATGCAGGTGGCATCGGGATAATTTATTGGGGAGGAGAGTGGGTTGGTTCTAAAACATTGATTTTTCCAGATCAATATGGAGCTGGTTCGTCGTGGGAAAACAAAGCCTTTTGGGATTTCAATTATAACCTCCACGATGGTGTCAATTGGATGAATGAAATTATTCAGAAATAGGTAGTTTAGAAAATTTAAAAAAATTAATCAGTAGGAATAACTTCCTTTATTTCTGCTGATTTCAGCGTATAAGAATAACAATTAAAAATCAATAACAACTAAAAACAAACAATCATGAAAAAACAATTACTTTTTTTACTATTATGTACTTCTATTTCGTTTAATGGAATGGCACAATCTGTAACAATTACATCAGTCATCTCCAATCCTATAGAGGTTGGAACTGTTCTAAAGGTAGATTACAAATACACAGTTGCTGCTGATAGTTATATTTATTGCGGAATCAATTTGCAAAATGACTGGACTTATGTTTCTTTTGTTGCTGGCCAAGGATTAGATATCGCTAAAGCTGGTACAGATGTTACTGGTTCTTTAGACATTATCATACCAAGTGGTACAGTTCCAACAGCCAATTTAACAGGACTTCAAAATTATAAAATAAACATTGAGCTTAAATCTCTTCCAGCTTTTAACTGGTTGGCTGGAGATTATCCAGCAACACAATTGAACCTTACCGCTGCCACAACAGTTTCTCCGTCTATAACTTTTACTTCGATACCCGCAAGTACACAAATTGGAACAAACCTAGAGGTAAGTTTCAAATACACAGCAGCTTCTGCAGGAAAAGTTGGTATCCTGGTTAGTAAAAATGGAGGTGCAAATGCCTATGATTACATCAGTACCGTTGTATACAATGAAATCAGTCCTGCCGCAGCAGGTACTGATGTAGTTGGAACATTTTCAGTTTTAATTCCAAACGAAACAACACCAACCGCAAACCTTAGCGGCAATGAAAACTATAGAGTTGTGCTAGAATTGAAAGATGCTACTGATAAATGGTTGGCAGGCGACTATTCGAAAATTAATTATAGTCTTACACCATCTTTAAGCGCTGATCAATTCAATTTTAAAAATGATACGTTTGCAATCTATCCAAATCCAGTTGAAAATGTTTTAAGATGGGCTCTAAATTCCAATTTGTCTGATGTCTCATTTGGTATTTATAACACAGCTGGTCAAATAATACAAAAAACAAGCAAAATCAATAGCAATCAGATAGACGTATCCGCATTGAAACCAGGGGTATATATTTTATCAGTTGATTCAAAAGAAGGTCAAAAGGAAGGAAAATTTATTAAAAAATAGAAGCCAAAGAAGGATAAACATCCTTTTTTGTAATGTGATTCAATAATTACAGTTTTGTCAAGATTAATTTTTCTGTAATGTGTAGTGCATCAAATACTATTGCAAAATCTTAAAATTGTTTATACTTATGACCTTTTCAAGCATATTTATGAATTAAAATATCTTTAGTTCTAACTCTATTTTACCCTATGTTTTACCTGCAACTTACTGCTTTAGTATCTTTTTCACGAAAAAAATTAACATCTGAATCAACCCTTTATGAAAAAATATAAAATAAAATCACAAAATATTCTAATAGCTATAATCAGCATATTAGGTATTTCTTGTATTCAAGCACAGATAAGATGTGATTGTCCAGGATCGTCAAACAACCGTGTGCCAGCACCTTTTTCTTTTGCAAAAGGAGCTGATGTAAGCTGGCTACCACAAATGGAAGCTACAAACTACTTCTTTTACGATTCAGATGGCACTCCAAAAGATGCTTTACAATTACTTAAAGACCGAGGGGTAAATACAATTCGACTGCGCGTTTTTGTAAATCCATCAAGCCATAAAACTACCGGTCATTGCAGCCCAGCAGAAACAATAGCGATGGCGGTTCGTGCAAAAGGTTTGGGCATGCGCATTATGATCAATTTTCATTACAGTGATACATTTGCTGATCCAGGACATCAAACCAAACCAGCTGCATGGACCAGCCATACATTTGATCAGTTGAAAAATGATGTTTACGCCCATACTTACGATGTTTTGAATGGGCTTAAAGCTGCAGGTGTAACTCCAGAATGGGTGCAGATTGGAAACGAAATTCCAAGCGGAATGCTATGGCCAGAAGGACATACTAATAATTGGACACAATTAGCACAACTTTTGAATAAAGGTTACGAAGCAGCAAAAGCAATAAATCCTTTAATTAAAGTAGTGCTTCATATAGATCAAGGTAACAATAATTCAAGGTTTAAATCTTTTTTTGACAATATAACCAGAAACAATGTAAAATACGACGTCATTGGGATGTCCTACTATCCATATCATTTGGGTACAAATTATTCCAATACAATACTAAACTTAGAAAACAACTTAAAAGACATGGTATCACGATATGGCAAAGAGGTCATGGTTGTAGAAGTTGGAGGAGAAGACAATAAGGAACAAGATACTCAAAATATGCTTACATCTGTTTTAAATGCAATGCGTTCTGTCCCAAATAATAAAGGTCTTGGAGTAATGTATTGGGAACCTCAAGGCGAAAGAGGGTGGAGTGGCGGATATCCTTTGAGTGCTTGGCAATCTAACGGCAGACCTTCGCTTGCTTTAGAGGCTTTTAGAAACAATCTTTTTAATACCGATACACTCTATCCGTTGCCGACTATATTAATCCCCTCTCATTCCGTTTGGGCACAAACACATTATATCGAAAGAATTGCAGAATTTAAAAGCAATCCGCTCCAACTGGGTGATATTGTATTTATTGGAAACAGTATTACAGAACAAGGTGGCAATTGGGGACAGCGCTTTAACAATCCTAAAATTAAGAATAGAGGAATAGCAGGAGATGTAGTGGCAGGAGTAATTAACAGATTGGCCGAAATTTATTATTATAAACCAACGAAAGTGTTCTTAAAAATTGGAATCAATGATTTGTTTCGAAGCGAATCAACCCCTGAATATGTCGCAAATTCAATCAGTCAGATTGTTGCAAAAATACGTGTGGAATCACCAGAAACTAAAATATTTGTTCAAACTATTTTGCCAACTTCTAATAACACTCTTTTAAAAAGCAAAATTGCAGCAACGAATACAATTTTAAAAAACACTGTACAAACTGCTAATTATAAAGTGATTGACCTTCACGCTACATTTGCAGATGCGAATGATTTAATGATCAGTAGCTACAGTACAGACGGAGTACATCTGACAGAATCAGGGTATCAACTATGGAAAAATTTTATTGCAGAATTTGTTGATAACTAAGTAAAGAAAAATTTATAAAAACTTTAAAAAACGAGAAACTTAAGTAATTAATAAAGACTGTCAAACAAATAGAAGTTCCTGTTTTTTAGATTATTTATTTATCAAAATTACTTTCAATTCATTTAATAATAGCTTGTTAAGTCTTTTTTCTTTGTACCTTTTCAACCTATAAATTCGTTTTATAACCTTAATGTAAAAAAATATGAAAAAAGCAGATATTCAATTTCGATTAGTTTTGATTTCTATATTCACGTTATTAATCTATTCATGCACCAGTTCACAAAGTTCAGGTGCGAGTAAACCTCCAGAAATACCTTCAACTTTTGCTTTTTCAAAAGGAGCCGATGTTAGTTGGTTGCCCCAAATGGAAACTACTGGATACAAATTTTATGACGCTGATGCCAAACCAAAAGATTGTTTACAATTGCTAAAAGAAAGAGGAATGAATACTATTCGACTTCGTGTTTTTGTAAATCCTTCTAGTCACAAAACAAACGGGCATTGCAGTGCAAAAGAAACTGTTGCAATGGCGGTTCGTGCCAAAAAATTGGGGATGCGTATCATGATTGATTTTCATTACAGCGATACTTGGGCTGATCCAGCGCATCAAGATAAACCAGCCGCGTGGGCAAATCATACTTTTGAACAATTGAAAAATGACGTTTATACGCATACCTATGATGTTTTGAATGCACTGAAGGCTGAAGGTGTAACACCAGAATGGGTGCAAGTGGGGAACGAAATTCCGAGTGGAATGTTATGGCCTGAAGGAAAAATTGAGAATAATCAAAATTGGAATCAATTGGGAGCATTATTAGACAAAGGCTATGAAGCAACAAAAGCCATTGATCCAAGCATAAAAGTGATAATACATGTAGATCAAGGCAATGACAACGGAAGGTTTAGATGGTTTTTTGACAATATTAAGGCTAATAGGGTCAAATATGATGTTGTAGGAATGTCATACTATCCTTATTGGTTAGGCTACGAGAAAGGTAAAGAAGAGTTAAAAGATTTCAGAAAATCAATTGCTAATTTAGAATTTAATCTAAAAGATATGGTTTCAAGATACGGAAAAGAAGTTATGGTTGTTGAGGTTGGAGGGGATTATACCTTGGTTCAAGACACTAAAGATATGTTGGCTGCAGTCATTAATGCAGTAAAAGCTTTACCAAACAACAAAGGTCTAGGTGTCATTTATTGGGAACCGCAAGGCGAAAAAAGTTGGAGCGGTTATCAATTGAATGCTTGGGAATCCGACGGAAAACCCTCACCAGCACTTGAGGCTTTTAAAAACTAATTTTAACTATCACGAAACACCTACGAAAATAGTTCTTGACATACAAAGGGTTATGATTATAGGTGTTTCATATGACCGATAAAAAACAAATATTATACACAGATGAAATTCATTTTAAGAAATATACTTTTTTTGATTCTAATTTTTTCTACAGGAAAAATAATGGCGCAATCCCGAACAACAATTAATTTCGGTTCAGATTGGGAATTCAAAAGAGAAGAAATCAATTCCAATTGGGAAAAAATTACGATTCCACACACCTCCAAAATTGAACCTTTGGTGGTAAACAACCAATTTCAAGGAACTTGTTGGTATCAAAAAGAATTTAAAATATCCAATTCAAAAAACAAAAAAATATTTCTATATTTTGAAGGGGTAATGCAGGAAGCCGATGTTTGGATAAATGACCAAAAAGTCACCAACCATAAAGGAGGCTATTTGCCTTTTACGGTCGATGTCACTCCTTTTTTGAAATCGAAAGGCAATACAATTAAAGTTAAAGTCAACAACGAAGACAATCCAGAATTTCTTCCGGGAAAGCCGTTAAAGGATTTGGATTTTAATTATTACGGTGGTATTTACAGAAATGTATATGTCATTACAACTGATAAATTATACATTACCAATGCGATTCATGCAAACAAGAAAGGCAGCGGTGGAGTTTACGTGAATTTTAATGACATTAACAAAAGCAAAGCTTCAGGAACGGTTCAGGTGCATTTAAAAAATGAA
>CAMBHH010000062.1 GCA_945866505.1 Flavobacterium psychrophilum | reverse complement strand
ACTGCCATATCAAACATTTTTAATGTTGGTGCGGCTGGTCGTACTGCGGTCAATGTCAATAATTTTGCTGTAGATGTAGTGGTTGGATTTACAAGGGCAGTATTAGAAGTTGTTGAAACTCCTACCCCGTTTACCGCTTTTACGCCTATTCTTAATACATTTGTTGATATGCCAGCTGCTGTAGTAAAATTATCTGTGTTTGCACTTGTAACTCCAGCAAAATTAACTGTGATTACATTGGTTGTTCCTCCTGATAATTGGTTTACTCCTGCCGGTAGATCCCATTGGTAAGAAGTTGCTGTCGCCGATGGGGTTGCTGTTAGTGTTAACACTGTATTTGTACCCATATATTTTGCAAATGATGTCACCGCTGTTGGGATACCACTTATAGGTGTTGGCAACGAAAGGTCGGTCATTTTAATTGCTGTTGGCGCTGTTGGCAATACTTTTGATATCGTTACAGATTTTGCTGTTCCGTTACAACCATTAGCATTTTGCGCTTGAACTGTTATAGCTCCCACTGAACCTATTCCTGCTGCAATACCGCTATAATTAACGTTTAAAACGTTGCCATTGGCACCTGTTTGAGTTACTGTTCTTACTCCTTCGGCTTGTCCAACAATTCTAACACCTGCTGGTACAGTCCATAAGTAAGAATTAGCTCCTACAAATGCTGGTACTCTATAAGAAACTGTTGTTGCAGTTCCTACAAATGGACCAACCGCTAAAGTGGCTGCTGCAAATGTACCTGCTGTTGTTCCCGCTGTGTTACTTGTAATTGTTCCAATAACTTCTGTTGGAAGTGGAACAATCGTTGCAACTAATGCTGCTCTTGGACTAATTGTACCATTCGACATTACTTGCGCTACATAATAAGTTTTAGTAGCTGTTGGAATTGGAGCAACTAATGAAGCTGTACCACCTGTTGCAACTGTAAACCATCTTAACGGGTTAGTGCCTGATGGTGTTGCAGTTAAAGCAGATGCCAAACCTTTACAAAAAGAAATATCACTTACAGTTGGAGCAACTGCTGTTGGTACGGCTTTTGAGAAAAAGATGTTATCTACATAAATGGTTCCTGAACCTACAAACATTAATTGTCCTACTCTATTTAATTCAAAATCTGGATTAATTGTTGTAAGTGATGATACAGGAATAACAACTGAATTCCAACCTGGATTAAGTGTAATTGTTGTATTTGCTTCTCTTGCAACATCTGAACTTCCAGCGCCGCCTACTTGGTTTATCACTCTAAAATTTACTGATGAAGTTCCAGCACCATAGATGTCTAAATGAATAGAATCATAAGAAGATATATCAATTACTGAACCCAATTGAATTCCTTGATAGTTAAGATTAGAATATCTAAGAGTTGGGTTTCCAGCAATACTTTCTAAAGCATATTGAGTAGATTGTCCCCAATTAGGATAAAATTGAGTACCTGCAACATTAGCATAACCGTCAGCACCACTAAAAATTGACAATACTCTATCACCTGGAATAGTAGGTGTTGTAGCAGCAGTACCCAATGAAACTACTAAGGTAGCAGTAGTGCTTGCAACACCAAAACCTCCTGCAGCAGCTTGTGTCACTGTAATAATAGTTGAACCAGCACCTACAATAGTTACAGTTGTACCAGAAATTGTAGCAACTGCTTCATTACTACTAGTGTAAGTAAATGCACCAGCACTGTTAGTAGATGGAGCGCTTAAGCTAAAACTAGCATCACCAATTACTTTAGCAGGAACTGTAAAAGCACCTAAAGTTGCAGAAGGAGCACCAGTTTCAGGTCTGTAGAAATAAAAGTTGTCAACATATACAGTAGAACCACCTAATTGTGGGTCTAATAAAATCTGTGTAATTTTAGATTTATTTACTGATCCTCCAAATGCAGACATTGGAATATCGACACTTCTCCATGTACCAGTTACAACTGGATCTTGAACAATAGTAAGTCCTTCTGATACACCATCAATAGTGTTCACAATTTTGGCAATCATAATTTTGGCATCAGGAGTCCAATAATCAATGTGCATAGTAGTCATTTGAGTTAAATCAATACCATTTGCATAATTAGTAACCATACCTAAGAATTCACCATCAAATTTCCAAGTTGGATTTCCACCAATTGTTTCAACTGAAAAAGGAGAATTTAATCCTGACCATGATGTAGGAAGTTCGTCTAAGGCTACATTAGAATAAGCCCCACTAAATATAGATACTACATCCCAAGCGTTTCTTGCTGGAGGGGTTGGCGCAGCTGTACTAGGAGGAAATCCTTCATCTACTTTGCCGTCGCAGTCATTGTCTAAACCATCTGCAATTTCAGTTGCTCCAGGATAAACAGCTGCATTGTTATTATTACAATCTGTGTTGTTTACAGAAAACCCTGTTGGAGGTGTTACGGCAGTAGATAAAGTTGCAGCACCTGCACCATATCCATCACCATCGGTATCAGCATAATATGTGTTGGTACCTGCAGGAACTTTCCAGAAATAAATATTATCTAAATAAACAGTACCATTTCCGACAATCTTAAATTCTCTAAGGTTAGATTTAGTTAAGTTTGGATAAGATGATAATGGAATGTCATAACTGTTCCAACCACTTAAAGTAGGGGTTACAGTAACTTGCTCTTCAGGATTAGATCCGTCAAGCACAAACATTTGAAATGAGGTACAATCAGCTGTCCAAATATCAAAGTGAAGCGTTGTCATAGCAGCCCCATCCACTGGAGAAGCAAAAGTAATACCCTGATAGTTTAAATTTGAATAACGTAAAGTAGCATTTCCAGCTGCGCTATATTGCGCATACTGTGTATTTTGACCCCAATTTGGATAAAAATTAGTTCCAGCCACATCAGTATAAGCACCACTAAAAACAGAAATAACATCTGCAGAAGCATTTGTAGGATTGGCTGCAGCTACAGATGGAGCTGGAGGAGGACATGGAGAACATGTACCACCACAATCTATACCTGTTTCAGTTCCATCTTGTATACCATTAGTACAGCTACTTGGTGGAGGAGTTACACCAGGACCTCTTAAATTATCAATATAAAATGTTCTTGCGCTTGCCGATCCATTAAAAGGGAAGAATGGGTGTATAACCATATTATTGTATACACCATTCGCCGTAGCAGCCTTTCCATCCAATGAAGTATTGAAGGTGAAAGAAATTGTCTGCCAAGTTCCATCACCATTGTGAGATGCTTGAGCTGCAGCTTCAGGACCTGTTCCAGTATTCACTTTCATTAAAAAAGTAACAGGTACAGAAGAAAGAACATCAATAGTCATTGTTTTACTTGCTATTAACTCCACAGGTGTTGTTAAAACAAAATTTGTACCTTGCCAAGGTTCTCCTGTAGGATTAGCAATGATAGGTAATACCATTGAGGTATTCGATCCGGTTCCAGCTTCTACTGGTTGAATTGCAAAACCACCAAAGTTGTCTAATGCATATCCAGACTCGCCAGATTCAAAACCTAATCTTAGCGTTTGCGATTGTCCTAATGAAATAGTCATTAAGAAAAAGAGTAAAAAAAATTTTTTCATAGAATGTTTATTTTAAGTTATGTTTCAAATCTACTAGAAATTTTATACCGCAGTTTTACACTGATGTATATAAAAACAATACAAATGCTGTTTTTACAACATCATTTATGAAAAACCTAAAGTTTACTGATTATATACGGCCTTATTAATTTCGCAATTTATTAAAGACTAAATGGATATAATGCAAAATACGGCATTTGTTGTAGTAATGTAGAGGTAAATTAATCATTATGCCTATTATTTTTTCAACGAAAACGATATAAATATTTATAAATTCATCCAAAATTCATAAAATCATAAAATTCGTGATAATATTATATGTTATTAATAAAAATTATATTCATATTTAATTAAGTAATAAATTATGAAATTCATACATTTAAAATTAAATTATAACAAGTATATCCAAAACAGATGAATCTTAACCTTATAATTATACCCTAAAAACAAGTTAGTGAGCAATCATAAAAAATGCAGATATATACCCTTTAATTGAATTTGTATATTAACTGATGGATTAAAGAAACCATTACTGGAAAAATATTTTTACGTTGTAACGCGCACTTTATAAGAGGCATTACCAAATGGTATTAATTTGAAGCCCTTATTTTGTCAATATTTTCAAAAAAGGAACTGTTGACATATTCTATTTTTCAATTATATTTGTCCTATGCAACTATCCGTAATCATTCTCAATTACAACGTGCGGTATTTCTTGGAACTTTGCGTTCTAAGTGTTCAAAATGCCTTGCAAAATATCGATGCTGAAATTATTGTAGTCGACAACAATTCTCAAGACTATAGTTGTGCAATGATGAAGCAGCGTTTTCCAAACGTAAAACTTATCGAAAATAAGGAAAATGAGGGTTTCCCGAAAGGGAATAATATTGGTGTAAGCCAAGCACAAGGAGAATACATTTGCATCCTCAATCCAGATACAGTTGTGGCCGAAGATACTTTTAAGAAAGTGATGGCTTTCGCCAAAAAGCAAAATGATTTAGGAATTGTCGGATGTAAACTTATTGACGGAACAGGGAATTTTCTACCCGAAAGCAAGCGCGGAACTCCAACACCTTTTGTAGCTTTTACCAAAATAACAGGTTTGTATAAAATATTTCCAATGGCTTTTGGAAAATATTATGCTCAACATTTATCCGAAAGCGAATCTGGAAAAGTGGATATTCTAGTTGGTGCATTTATGTTTATGAAACATGATTTGTATAATGAAATTGGAGGTTTTGACGAGGATTGTTTTATGTATTCAGACGATATTGATTTATCCTATATGGCGTTGAAAAAAGGTAAATCAAATTATTATTTTCACGAAACTTCAATTATACATTACAAAGGAGAAAGCACAGTTAAAGACGGAATCTATATGAAACGCAATCAACAAGCGATGAATTTTTTCTTTAGAAAACATTTTCGAGTATCTTTCTTATTTACGTGGTTTATGAAGATGGGAATTGTATTTTTTTCCGTTGCAAAACTTTTTCAATGGAAACCAAAACCAAAATCAAATCCAGAAAATTACATTCTTGTTTCAAGCAATGAAATTTTGCGAGAGAAATTAGAAATTCAATTGAAAAAGCCTGTTAAAAGGCAAGATAGCGCGAAATCGTTTATAGAAAATTTAGCTGCCGAAATTATTTTCGACCAAAATCATCTCGATTTTAAGACAATAATCGAAGCTTTTGAAACAAATAAAAACAAAAAATTTACCTTTAAAATTATCCCAAAATCTTCTTATTATATGCTGGGTAGTAACAGCAGTTTTGATCGAGGTGAAGTCATCGAGATTTAAGAATTTGGGCATCAGATTTCTGATTTTTGATTTGTCCAAAAACCATCAATTATCAGCCTAAAACTAAAAATAATCACTAATTTTGCATTCATATAATCAAAATCACCTTTTAGGTTAATACTATGGCAAGATTTGAATTGAAACTTCCAAAAATGGGAGAAAGCGTAGCAGAAGCAACTATTACAAATTGGTTGAAACAAGTGGGTGAAAATATCGAAGCCGATGAAGCTGTGCTTGAAGTTGCCACTGACAAAGTCGATAGTGAACTGCCCAGCGAAGTTTCGGGGATTTTAGTAGAACAATTGTTTGGTAAAGATGATTTGGTTCAAGTGGGTCAAACCATTGCAATTATCGAAACCGAAGTTGATTCAGTTATAGCTATTTCTAAACAAGAAGTTGTTGTTCCTGATGAAGTTGCTGTGATTGAAAAGACAATTGAAGTTGCCAAAGATACCGTAACCACTCCAACAAACTTTTCAGATTCTGAAAAATTCTATTCGCCTTTAGTAAAAAATATTGCTAAAGAAGAAGGAATTTCTCTTGAAGAATTAGAGAATATTCTTGGTTCAGGAAAAGACGGAAGAGTTACCAAAGAAGATGTTTTAAATTATATAAAAACTAGAGGTGTTGTTGCACCAATTGTAGTTGAAGCACCAAAATCAGTTGCACCGCCGCAACCCATAACTCATCACCCACAACCCATAACCACATCTTTAAACGGTGGTGATGAAATCATCGAAATGGATAGAATGCGCAAGTTGATTTCGGGCTATATGATCGCTTCGGTTCATACTTCGGCGCACGTTCAGTCGTTCATTGAAGTCGATGTGACCAATATTGTAAAATGGAGAGATAAGGTAAAAACTGCTTTCGAAAATAGAGAAGGAGAGAAGCTAACGTACACTCCAATTTTTATGGAGGCTGTTGCTAAAGCTTTGAAAGATTTCCCGATGATGAATATTTCTGTTGATGGTGAAACGATCATCAAAAGAAAAAATATCAACCTTGGAATGGCAGCTTCGTTGCCCAACGGAAATTTAATTGTTCCCGTTATTAAAAATGCCGACCAACTCAATTTAGTAGGCATGGCAAAAGCCGTAAATGATTTAGGAGGAAGAGCCAAAGCAGGAAAACTAAAACCAGACGATACCACAGGTGGAACATATACAGTCACGAATGTGGGGACTTTTGGTAGTGTTTTTGGAACACCAATTATCAATCAGCCCCAAGTTGGGATTTTGGCACTTGGAGCAATCAGAAAAGTGCCAGCCGTAATCGAAACTCCCGAAGGAGATTTTATTGGCATTCGCCAAAAAATGTTCCTTTCGCACAGCTACGACCATCGTGTTGTTGATGGTGCTTTAGGAGGAAGTTTTGTAAAACGCGTTGCAGAATATCTAGAAGCATTTGATGTGAATAGAAATTTTTAATGAATTATAAAATCGAAGACAAACCCGACTGTTTTCTAACTTGTCGGGTTTTTGATTTTTGTCTAAAACTTTTTAAAATAATCGATGAACTATATGTTCAAAAAGATATATTTGTCATTCTAAAATAAAAAAATGGAGCTCAAACTTAATAAACCAATTTGCTTTTTCGACCTAGAAACTACCGGAATTGATGTTGCCAAAGATCGAATTGTTGAAATTGCAATCTTCAAAGTTTTTCCAAACGGAAATAAAGAAAGTAAAACTTGGTTGGTTAATCCCACTATACCAATTCCATATCAGACCACGTTAGTTCACGGAATTACAGACGAAAAAGTAGCTAACGAACCTACATTCAAGGAATTGGCCTCGCAAGTTTACAATATGATTAAAGATTCTGATTTGGCTGGATACAATTCTGATCGTTTTGATATTCCATTATTGGCAGAAGAATTGCTTCGCGCTGGAGTAGATTTCGACATGAAAAACCGTGTTTCTGTAGATGTTCAAACCATTTTTCACAAAAAAGAAGAACGAACATTGAGCGCAGCTTTGAAATTTTATTGTGGTCAAAGTCTCGAAAATGCCCATTCTGCCGAAGCCGATACGATGGCAACTTACGAAATTATGAAAGCCCAATTAGAGCGTTATCCCGATTTGCAAAACGATATAAAATCACTTTCAGAATTTACCACTAGAAAAAAAATAGCCGATTTTGCTGGAATGATTGCTTTTGATAAGGATAACAATGAAATTTTTACTTTTGGAAAACACAAAGGAGTCAAAGTTGATGTTGTATTAGAAAACGAACCTGGCTATTTCAGTTGGATTCAAAATGCTGATTTTCCTTTATATACGAAGAAAGTTTTGACGGCCATAAAATTGAGGAAATTAAACACAAAATAGGCATTAGGTTTTAGGTATTGGGTGAAAGGAATTCCCAAAACCCAGAACCCAAGACCCAAAACCCCAATTATGAAGATAATCTGCATCGGCAGGAATTATGCCAAGCATATCGAGGAATTAAAAAACGAAAGACCATCGGAACCGGTAATTTTTATGAAACCCGATTCTGCGGTTTTGTTGAAACAACATCCTTTTGTGATTCCAGAATTCTCGAATGATATTCATCACGAAATAGAACTTATTGTCAAGATAAACAAAGTGGGAAAATATATCGATACCAAGTTTGCTCATAAATATTATGACGAAATTAGTGTGGGTATAGATTTTACTGCTCGAGATTTGCAGAATGAATTAAAATCCAAAGGATTGCCTTGGGAAAAAGCGAAATCGTTTGATGGTTCTGCAGTGATAGGCGATTTTTTGCCAAAAAGTCAATTTAATTCATTAGAATATATTACTTTTGAATTGACGAACAACAGCAAAACGGTTCAAAAAGGTAGTGCCAATTTTATGTTATGGAATATTGATGAGCTAATTTCTTATGTTTCACAATATTTCACGTTAAAAATTGGAGATATTATCTTTACAGGAACACCAGAAGGCGTTGCGGTTGTAAAGTCTGAAGACATTTTAGAAGGCTTTTTAGAAGGAAATAAATTATTTAGCATACAAATAAAATAAATGGCACTACATTATAACCTAGCAAAAGTGTACGCACTTTCAGATAACGATCCAGAATTTGTCCTGCAAATAGTAACGTTATTTGTTACAGAAATTCCCGATGATATCGCAGAAATCAAAGAAGGAATTAAAAAAAAGGATCATAAACACGCTTATTCTTACGCTCACAAAGTAAAACCTTCCTTAGATTTATTGGGTTTAAAAGTAGCTTTCGAAGAAATTCTTCAAATTGAAGCGTGGACAAAAATCGAAGGCGAAAAGAAGGAAATAAAAGAAACATTCAAGAGCGTCAAGCAGCAAGTAAAAGATGCAATTAAGGAATTAAGAAAAGATTTCGATTTATAATTTTTCAGTTTGCAGTTTCCAACGTCCCACTTCTATCTTCCCCCTTCCAACCTCAAATGAAAGCATCCATAATTACTATTGGCGACGAAATTTTAATTGGGCAAATTGTTGATTCAAATTCGGGATTTATTGCCAAATCATTAGACAGAATTGGTGTCGAAATACACGAAATGATTTCCATTAGTGACAACAAGCAACACATTCTAAGTACCTTTGAAAAATTTCAAAACAAAGTAGACTTGGTTATCATTACTGGTGGACTTGGCCCTACAAAAGACGATATTACCAAGAAAACTTTCTGCGATTATTTTGATGATGAACTGGTTGTAAACCAAGACGTTCTCAAGCACGTTACGCAATTAATCGAAGGGTTTTATAAGCGTCAGATAACGCAAATAAACAAAGATCAAGCCTTAGTTCCGTCAAAATGCACGGTACTACACAACCAAGTGGGAACAGCACCAGGGATGTGGATGAAAAAAGAAAACACCGTCTTTATTTCGCTTCCAGGGGTTCCATTTGAAATGAAATATATAGTCGAAAACGAAATTATACCTAAAATTGTTACCGAGTATGAACGACCTTTCATTATTCATAAAACCGTTTTAACTTATGGAATCGGTGAAAGTTTATTGGCAGAAACGATTGAGAATTGGGAAAATAATTTACCCGATTTTATAAAATTAGCCTATTTACCAAGTCCAGGTCGAGTACGATTGCGCCTTTCAGCTCGAGGAACGGATAAAGAATTTCTACAGAATTCCATTTCCGAAAATGTGATTTCGTTATCTAAAATACTTGGAGACAGTATTGTAGGTTTTGATGATGATGAAAGCCTTGAAATTGTAGTCGCCCGACTTTTGACCAAACAAAACAAAACCATTTCTACCGCCGAAAGTTGTACGGGAGGAAAAATTGCTCAGGTTTTGACCTCAGTCGCAGGAGCTTCAAATTATTTTAAAGGCAGTATTGTTTCCTATGCAACTATAACAAAAATATCGATTTTAGGAATTTCTGAAGATTTAATCAATGAACATTCGGTTGTCAGTGCAGAAGTGGCTAAGCAAATGGCGATAAGCATCCAAAAGTTAATGAAATCAGACTATGCCATTGCCACAACTGGGAATGCTGGGCCATTGAAAGGCGATTCAGACGCCGAGGTTGGGTCGATATTTATTGCATTGGCAACCCCAAATCAAGTACTAGTCGAAGCGTTTAATTTTGGTCAACCTCGTGAAAAAGTGATAGATAGAGCGGTCGTAAAGAGTTTAGAAATGTTGCGAAAAGAAATTTTAAAAAATCTATAATAATTTTTTGCTTCATCCGTTTATTTTTCTTTTCTTTGCACCCTCGATTTGAATAACGATAAAAGATAAGATAATGTCAAGAGTTTGCGACCTTACAGGTAAAAGAGCGATGGTAGGAAATAACGTTTCTCACGCTATGAATAAAACTAAGAGAAAATTTTCTGTTAACTTAGTTAAAAAGCGTTTTTATCTTCCAGAAGAAGATAGATGGATTACTCTAAGAGTAGCTGCATCTACGGTAAAAACAATTAATAAAAATGGAATCGCTGCAGTTTTGAAAAAAGCACAAGCAGGCGGATTTATTAAATAATCCATTCCTAAAAATACATCAAGATGGCAAAGAAAGCAAAAGGAAATAGAATCCAAGTAATTTTAGAATGTACTGAACACAAAACAACTGGTGTTGCAGGAACTTCAAGATACATTACAACAAAGAACAAAAAAAATACTCCAGACAGATTAGAGATTAAAAAATTTAATCCAATTTTGAAACGAGTAACTGTTCACAAAGAAATTAAATAATTAGAGATTTTAGTGATTATTTCAAAAACTAACATTTGAAGACTTTATTAAAATACAAAAAACACATTATTAGTCATGGCAAAGAAAACCGTAGCATCCTTACAGACATCTTCTAAGAGATTATCAAAAGCCATCAAAATGGTAAAATCTCCTAAAACTGGTGCATATACATTCGTAGAATCTATAATGACTCCTGAAGCAGTTGATGAATTCTTGAAAAAGAAATAATTAACTATCGCACTAAATAGAAAAGCTACTTTCATTCGGAAGTAGCTTTTTTATTTTCTATATTTGCCTATCTTGTTCGTTTATGGTTAGTTGTAAATCATTATTTTTTAAACTAAAACATTATAGATTTTGTATTAATGATAATAAGAATTAGGCATTCCTAACTTCCAACTTCTAACTTCTAACTTCTAACTTTTTTAATATCATGAGTTTTTTTAAAAAATTATTTTCTTCCGATAAAAAAGAGTCACTTGACAAAGGATTAGAGAAATCAAAAACTTCTTTTTTTTCCAAGTTAACCAAAGCCGTTGCTGGAAAATCTAAAGTTGATGATGAGGTTTTAGACAATCTCGAAGAAATACTAGTTTCTTCGGATGTTGGAGTAAATACAACGCTAAAAATTATCACCCGAATAGAAAAGCGTGTTTCCGAGGATAAATTCCTTGGAACTGGAGAACTCAATCAAATTCTTCGGGAAGAAATTGCAGGTTTGCTTTCGGAAACGAATTCTGGAGAAGCTACTGAATTTGTAATTCCAAATACTACAAAACCTTATGTTTTGATGGTTGTTGGTGTAAACGGTGTTGGAAAAACAACTACCATTGGTAAACTCGCTTATCAATTCAAAAAAGGTGGATATAAAGTAGTTCTAGGTGCAGCCGATACTTTTCGTGCCGCAGCAATCGATCAATTGCAAATTTGGGCGGATAGAGTTGGTGTTCCCATAGTAAGGCAAAATATGGGTAGCGATCCAGCTTCTGTAGCTTTTGATACTTTGCAATCAGCAGTTGCTCAAAATGCCGATATTGTTATTATTGATACAGCAGGCCGTTTGCATAATAAAATCAATTTGATGAACGAATTGACCAAAGTAAAACGGGTAATGCAAAAAGTTGTTGGCGATGCTCCACATGATGTCCTACTGGTTATTGATGGTTCGACAGGACAAAACGCTTTCGAACAAGCTAAACAATTTACTGCTGCCACCGAAGTGACATCACTGGCAGTCACAAAACTTGATGGAACTGCCAAAGGTGGAGTGGTTATTGGGATTTCTGATCAATTCCAGATTCCAGTGAAATATATTGGAGTAGGAGAAGGAATTGAAGATTTACAAGTCTTCAATAAATATGAGTTTGTAGATAGTTTTTTTAAATAATAGTCTTGTGAGTTTTTATAAGAACATTAAACCGATTTATTTCTATTTTGCAAGTATTATTGCATTTGTATTATCCAATGTTGTGCGAGATCAAAACATTCCTCTTTATTACATTTGTTTGTTTTTAGGGGCTGTTTTTTTTATTATTGGTTTTTTTAAAGGAACTAATAGAAAATAGTATTTTTTATTGATACAAGGCATTTATTTTTTGCCAAAGCACATTGTCAAAATCAGATAAAGCTAGATTAACATTGTCGGCAGCTTCTCCCATTCGAATTACAACCATTTTTTTGCTAGGAATCACGTATATTTTTTGGTCATTTTTCCCCAAAGCCATAAACATGTCATTTGAACCGGTAGGAATTAAACTTCCTTTAAATTGAAGTTGAGATTGCGGCAAATGATAACTCGCTTTCCCATTCAGCCACCACAAATAACCGTATCCCAAATTGATGTTTTGAGAAGTATTCGTGGCTTCATTCCAATAGGCTTCATTCAAAATAGTAGTATTTTCCCATTTTCCTTTGTTGAGGGTTAATAGTCCAAAACGCGCCATACTCCGAGAAGTGCTCCAATACACGCTATTGTTCTCTATTTGTATCCAAGTTCCAGTCATTCCGATTTTATCTTTCAGTTTTGTATTGAAATAATTTGACCAGTTTTGTCCACTAGCTTTGGCAATGACATCTTGCAATTTTACATAAACATTGTGATAAGCCCAACGTGTTCCTGCATCACCTTTGTAAGTAAGACTTGCTGGATCTACAGCATCACCATTGGCAATATCTTCGATGCCAGAAGTCATTGTTAATAAATGTTTGTTGGTTATTAGATTTTCTTTAGCAATTGGCATACTTGTCCAACCAATTCCAATATAATCTGACACTTTATTGTTGATGTTGATTAATCCTTCTTCTTGTGCAATTCCTGTCATTGTTGCTGTTAATGTTTTTCCAGCACTTGCCCAATACCATCCCGTTGAAGCAGAATGTCCGTTGAAATAATTCTCCATAACCATTCTTCCATTCACCAAAATGATAAACCCTTTTGTGTTTTTGAGTGCTAAATAATCTAAAAGAGGTTGCACTGCATTTTGTTTCCAACCCAAATCAGCAATAGATTTTGTTTCCCAAACTTCGCCAGTTTTGGGTGGGAAATACATTGCTTCTTCTGGTGATGGACTTATATCCGGATTATTTGAACTACAGCTGGCTAACAAAAAAAGACTAAGTAGGATATAAATTTTTGACATGGCGTTACGATTTTTATTGGAGATAAGACCAAAAATAGTAGAAATAGTTTAATGAGTTTTTTTTATTTTTTGTTTTCTTTGGAATTTAATAAGAGTAACTTTGTCGAAGATAGAAAATATCTTTTGATAGCAAAACCCTAGCCCTGATGGGAGCGGCATACTTTTGTGGCGGTGTTCGCCACAAAAGATATAGTGAACAGCAGGAAGTAGCTCCCCAAAAAACAAAATTTATGAGAAGTATAGTTGGATTTTTATTTGTTTCCTTTCTTTTTGTCTCTTGTCAGCAAAGGATTAAAACGGAGGATATTGCCAAAATCAATGGATATTGGGAAATTGAGAAAGTGGTTTTTGAAGACGGAGAAGACAAAAATTACAGCATAAACGAAAGTTATGATTATTTTGAAATGGACAAAAATAATAGTGGTTTCCGAAAAAAAGTCATGCCGCAATTAGATGGTACTTTCATTGTAAACGATACTCACGAAAGTTTTAAAGTAAGGATTGATAACGATAAGGTGTTTTTTGATTATGTTACTTCATATGCCAAATGGTCGGAGGAATTGATTTCGATTTCCAATGAAAAGATGGTTTTTGAAAACTCTGAAAGAAAGCAATACCATTACAAAAAAGCAACCTCAATAAACATTTTAGGTGATGGCAAAAAGACTAAATAATCAAAGTACGGTTGGCGATGTTTTGAAGCACATTATCCAAGCCAACAAATTGCAACCCGGGATGGATCAAATCGATGTGCGAGAAGCATGGAAAAACCTGATGGGAAATGGTGTAAATCATTATACTAAAAATGTGGTTTTGAAAGGCAGTACTCTTTATGTAGAACTTTCTTCGGCAGTTTTGAGAGAAGAATTAACCCACGGCAAATCGAAAATTGTCGCTATGATCAATGAAGAATTGAGACGCGAAGTGATAAAGGATGTTGTTTTGAGGTAATGATTTCAGATTGCTGATTAACGATGTTTGATTGCTGATTTTTTCAATACCATATAAAAAAATCCAGTTTCAAAATTTTGAAACCGGATTTTCTGTTTTGTGGGATTTTTTAAATCTTAATTCAAAAATCGTTACTCTTAAATCATAAATCTAGAATTGCTCTCTTCCTGCAAAATGAAAATCACCTTCGATAGCTGCATTTTCATCACTGTCAGAACCGTGAACTGCATTTTTCCCCATCGAAGTGGCATAAGCTTTTCTGATGGTTCCTTCAGCAGCATCGGCTGGATTTGTTGCTCCAATCAAAGTTCTGAAATCGGCAACGGCATTTTCTTTTTCAAGAATGGCAGCCACAATTGGTCCGCTTGACATAAATTCTACTAATTCGCCATAGAAAGGTCTTGCAGCGTGAACGGAATAAAATTCTTGAGCATCAGCTACAGTTAATTGTGTTAGTTTCAATGAAACGATTTTGAAACCAGCATTGGTTATCATTGCTAAAATATTTCCAATGTGTCCGTTTTCGACAGCATCGGGCTTAATCATTGTAAAAGTTCTATTAGTTGCCATTTTTTTTGTTTTTTTAAATTTTTAGCAAAAATATACTTTTTTATGGATTGATTTTATCTAATCAGCAATTTATTAAAGAATGTTAATTAATTTCTCTTCACGAAACAAAACAAATTTCAAAGTTAAAATCTAAAGGTTTGAGTTGATTGCATAATTGAGGAATAAAACGCACTCCATTTTCCAAATAAATTTCCGAAAAATTAGTTTGGCGTTCTTGAAGACTTCTATTGGGAAACAGTTCATTTTGCAAATTGGTAATTCGCTCTAAAGTTTCTGAATAGTTCCTTTTTTGGGCTTTTAGCAAACGTTTTTCTAAATTTTCTAAACCTTTTATTTGTTTGGCTTCCTGAGCTTTTACTGCCCCAAGAAAAGATTTATCCGTTTTGTTGGCAATTTCAAATAGTGATTCAAATTGTTTTTGTAAATGTTCTTTGTGAATTGAAAAATCAATTGGGAATTTTGATAATTCCTTAGTTTTTAGGTTTATCAATTCATTTTGTTTCATAAATAAATCGGACCAAGACAGTCGTAATTTGTCCGCTTTTTTGACCTGTTTTTCGGTTGCCAATAGTACTGAATTACGAAGTAGAAGTATCGGGAAAGTAACTTTCACAGCATCGAAAAAAGACTTTAGTTCTAACCAGTACGCAATTTCTCCGCCCCCGCCAATGTAGCATAAATTAGGCAAAATCACTTCTTGGTACAGCGGACGCATAATCACGTTGGGACTGAATTTTTCGGGATGGCTTTCTACTAATTCTAAAATTTCATTTTCTGAGAAGGCTGTTGTAGTATTGTTTACTTTATAAATTCCATTTTCTAAAATGATTCGTTCCCGCAAATTGTCTTCCATATAAAACAAATTAATTTCCCTAGGATTGACTTGAATGGTGTAATTTTTTAATTCCTCAATGGTTTCACTGACTTTTAAATGCGACGTTTGCTTTGTTAATTCTTCCTTTATATAAGGTATAAAAGTTCGTTTTAGATCTGGATTATCGGCGTCGAGAATCACCAAACCGTATTCGCCAAAAAGTTCGTTGGCTAAGAAACGAGTTGCATCCGCCAAATTAGAATGATTCAAATAGGATTCTTGAAAGAGTCTTTTTATGGCTTCGGCATTTTTTCCTGATCCTAATTCTTGAGCGAAAACTTCAAAAAAATCAGCTAAACCTTCTGTAGATAATCGTCCAACGGGACCTGAACTTTCTGCGTTCCAACGAAACTTTCGTCCATTGAAATTGAAGTAATTTATTTCGTCAAAATCGTGGTCTTCAGTTGCCATCCAATAAATAGGTACAAAATTATTTTCTGGATAATTTTCTTTTAGTTCTTTGGTCAGATTAATCGTCGAAATAATTTTATACAAGAAATACAAAGGTCCAGAAAACAAATTCAGTTGATGACCGGTTGTAATTGTGAAAGTATTCGAATCGTTTAAAAGTTTGATATTGTTTAAAGTTTTTTCAGAAGCATGTATTTGAGAATATTGCTTTTCGAGTGCAGAAACTAATAATTTTCTTTTTTCATTGCCATTGAAATTGGTATTGACATTGCCATTGCTATTGAAATTGATTTTTTTTTCAATAATTTGTGCTTCAAAATTTCCAAGGCTTGGAAACCGATTGTAAAGTGACTGTAAATTCGATTTTTGCTCTAAGTAATCGGTCATTAAAGGAGAGAAATATCCTGAATTTTGATAGCTAATACAGTCTGTTGGCATATTGAAGTTTATTTGATGCTAATTTAGTGAAAAATTATTGGAACTAAATAGTTGCAAGTTTCGAAAATTAGCATCATTTTTATAGAAATATTATTAATGAGATATGAAAAATAATTCCAATCCTGCAAAAGTAAATTCCTTGGGACATGTACTTTTTGGCAGCTTAATAGGCACAACCATTGAATTTTTCGATTTTTATATTTATGCCAATGCTGCGGTTTTAGTATTTCCGCAATTGTTTTTTCCGGGTTCAGATGCAACTACTTCAACAATTGAATCGTTGGCTACTTTTTCGATAGCTTTTTTTGCACGTCCAATTGGTTCTGCCGTTTTTGGGCATTTTGGAGACAAAATTGGTCGTAAAGCGACCTTGGTTGCGGCTTTATTAACGATGGGAATTTCTACGGTTGCCATTGGATTATTACCTACTTATCATAGTATTGGAATTGTTGCGCCTTTGTTATTAATGCTTTGTCGTTTTGGTCAAGGTTTGGGTTTGGGTGGCGAATGGGGTGGTACTGTTTTGTTGGCTATCGAAAATGCACCTCCAGGAAAACGCGCTTGGTACGGAATGTTTCCGCAATTGGGTGCTCCAATTGGACTACTATTATCCGGAGGAACTTTCCTTTTGTTGAGTGATTTATTGACTGAAGAGCAGTTTTTTGATTTCGGCTGGAGAATTCCATTTATTGCTAGTTCGTTATTGGTGGTAGTTGGGTTTTATATTCGATTGAAAATTACCGAAACGCCTTCGTTTGCCAATGCTTTGGAAACCAAAAAGCAAGTAAA
>CAMBHH010000061.1 GCA_945866505.1 Flavobacterium psychrophilum | reverse complement strand
ACCTTCTTACCTGTAGAGGCAAAAACAAAGGAACTTGATATGTTTATTAGCAATGTCAAATTTGTGAAAGTTGCAGGTGATGATGGCATAGTTATTAACAAGAAATTGAAGTTTGATAATTCATTTTTAGCATATCCAAATCCATCTAACGGTAAAGTAAATTTGATGTTATTTAGTAATAGTGATACCAATGCTGATATAATACTAAGCGATCTATTAGGTAGAACTATTTATAAGTCTTCTACCGATTTAAAAGTCGGAAGAAATGAATTAGATTTTAACTTTAATGTAACATCCGGAACTTATATTCTAAAAGTTTATAGTAAGGATACAGACTATGGTACTTCTAAAATTATATTTAAATAAATAAAACCCTTACTGGTAGTCTAATTCATTTTGAAACTATATAATATGATAAACCAAGAGAGCTACTAGTTAGCTCTCTTTTTTATTTAAAAAGAAATAGGTTTTAATTGTGTTTAATGGTCAAAAATTATTAAAAAATATAACTATCAAAAATTCATTTGTAAAAATTCTAAATCTTAAATCGTTTGATAAATTTTACAGATAAAGTTGAAGCAATTGCTTAACCGTATTCCAATTTCGAATTGTTGCCGTAACATTCAATTTTTTCTCGATGTATTTCTGATCAAACCTTGTTTTTGCTGCTCCTACCGCATATTTAATATAAATTCTATTGGTGTCAATACTGGCTTCGTCGGGTTTCACTTGACTCATTTTTAAATCATTGATACTGTCAATTCTCAAAGTTGTGGAAATAAAAGCCACGTATAATTTTTTAATATCAAAATCCTTTTCTTTTAAAAAAGGATTGTTCTGTAAACAAGCTTCCAAATCAGCTTTGCCAATAACCACAACAGGAACTTCGTGACCAAAAGCCTTGAAGATTTCCTGTTTGATTTTGAAACCAACTGCAGCCGCATTTTCTTCTTCAGTATTGACAAAAACATTTCCAGATTGAATATAGGTTTGCACATTTTGGAAACCAATAGCTTCCAAAGTCGATTTCAAGGACTCCATTTTTATTATATTGTGACCTGAAACATTGATACCACGAAGAAGTGCAAGATGTGTTGTCATTTTTTTATGTATTTTAAAATTCAAATGTACTTTTTCCTAATCGAATACCAAACAATTGTATTTCCTATTTTCCAAACAAAAAACTATCTTCGCTTCATCAAATTAAAAATCCGTTTTTATCCGTGCCGCCACGAAGTAAATCCGCATCATTCGCGTACAAACTATGCAGCAAAACCTCTTGGAAACCGAAATCGAATACCTAAAAGGCGTCGGCCCCAACCGTGGTGCTTTGCTGCGAAAGGAATTGGGAATTCACAAATACGGACATTTGCTTAATTTTTTTCCCAATCGCTACATCGACAGGACACGTTATTACAAAATAAACGAATTACAAAACAATATTGCCGAAGTTCAAATCATCGGCAAAATCATCAACATCAAAACGGTTGAATTTGGTAAAAATCAGAAACGATTGGTCGCCACATTCGTGGATGATACTGGACAAATTGAACTCGTTTGGTTTCAAGGTCACAAATGGATTCGCGAAAGTTTGAAGCTCAATGAAATCTGCGTAATTTTCGGAAAATGCACTTCGTTTGGGAATACGTTCAATATGGCGCATCCTGAAATCGAGTTGATGACAGAACACGAACAAAGCCTACGTTCGGCAATGCAACCCGTTTATCCATCAACAGAAACCTTGGCAAACAGGGGAATTTCGAATCGAGTAATCAATAAAATGATGCAGCAATTGTTCTTGGAAACCCAAGCCAAATTCGCCGAAACCCTACCCGATTATTTGACAGCCGAATTAAAACTGATTCCCAAAAATGCCGCTTTATTCAACATTCATTTCCCCAAAAGTGCCGAAGCTTTGGCGAAAGCCCAATTCCGATTGAAATTTGAGGAATTGTTTTATATCCAATTGCAATTAATTACCAAAAACCTGATTCGGAAACACAAAATAAAAGGACATCCGTTTACCAAAGTAGGCGAATATTTCAATAATTTTTACCAAAACCATTTACCTTTTGAACTGACCAATGCTCAAAAAAGAGTCATCAAGGAAATCCGAATCGATATGGGAAGCAACGCCCAAATGAACCGATTGCTGCAAGGCGATGTGGGTTCTGGAAAAACAATTGTAGCCCTGATGAGCATGCTCATTGCCTTGGATAATGGCTTTCAATCCTGTTTGATGGCACCAACAGAAATCTTGGCAAACCAACATTTTAATGGTTTAACCGAATTGGCTAAAGAACTAAAAATCAACATAAAAATACTTACTGGCTCTACTAAAATTGCTGCACGAAGAATTATTCATGACGAACTCGAAAATGGAACTTTGCATATTCTAATTGGCACACACGCTTTATTGGAAGACAAGGTGAAGTTTCAAAATTTGGGCTTGGCGGTAATTGACGAGCAACACCGATTTGGAGTGGAGCAACGCTCGAAATTGTGGAAGAAAGGAAGCCTCCCTCAGTCCCTCCAAAGGAGGGAAGTTGAGCATGTAGTACAAAAATACAAGACTGCCCGACCTTCGACTTATAGTCTTTTAAAAGAACTCAAAAACCAAAACAAAAAAAACAGTACACAAGCTGAAGGTGTTTTATGGGAGGGTTTGAGAAATAATAACCTAACTTATAAATTCAGAAGACAACATGTTATTGATATGTTTATTGTTGATTTTATATGCATTGAAAAAAAACTCGTTATTGAAGTTGATGGCGGCTATCATAACGCTATTGAACAGCAGGAAGTCGATGAAATGCGAACTCAAATCCTAAATGAACTCGGTTTCAAAGTAATTCGTTTTAGTAATGAGGAAATAATCGGAAATACTGACGAAATACTAAAAAAAATAACCTCAATCTTAGAAAGCCTCCCTTCTGGGGAGGTTGGTGGGGCTATACCTCCCCACGTTTTGGTGATGACCGCCACTCCTATTCCACGAACTTTGGCGATGAGTTTGTATGGCGATTTGGATATTTCAGTTATTGACGAATTGCCACCTGGACGAAAACCCATTCAAACCGTGCATCGATTTGACAGCAATCGTCTAAAGGTTTGGAAATTTATCCGGGACGAAATTGCTCTTGGACGACAGATTTATATCGTCTATCCGCTAATTGAGGAATCGAAGACTATGGATTTTAAGGATTTATTGGACGGTTACGAAAGTATTTCTCGTGACTTTCCTTTGCCAGATTATTCAATTTCCATCCTTCACGGCAAGATGAAGCCGGCTGATAAAGATGCCGAAATGAAACGCTTTGCCGAAGGAAAAACTAATATTATGGTCGCTACCACGGTGATTGAAGTGGGCGTGAATATTCCGAATGCTAGCGTAATGATTATAGAAAGTGCGGAACGTTTTGGTTTGTCGCAACTGCATCAGCTACGTGGTCGCGTGGGTCGTGGTGCCGAGCAAAGTTATTGTATCTTGATGACTAGTCACAAATTGAGTTCCGACAGTAAAACCCGAATGGAAACGATGGTCGGAACGAATGATGGTTTCGAAATTGCCGAAGTCGATCTCAAACTCCGAGGTCCAGGCGATTTGATGGGAACACAACAAAGCGGTGTCCTAAATCTACAAATTGCAGATATTGTTCGCGACCGAGATATTTTGCAATTGGCGCGTAATTATGCGTTGAAAATTCTGAAAGACGATGCTCCAATGCAAAAGCCGGAAAATGCTATTTTGAGAGCCACGTATATTGAATTGACGAAGAAGAAAAATATTTGGAATTATATTAGTTGAAAGACCAATGGCTAAACCAAACTTTGTTACTACTTAAAAAGTTTGTTGCTTCTTTTTTTTGGAAAAAAATAATCCTGTAAACTAGGAAAGCCTTTAGGTTTTCTTCTGAAGACAGATGCTGAATCTACTCGTCCTCCGATATATTTATCATATTGATATTTCAAACTTTTTTCTAAAACGCTCTTTTCTAAATCTGTTCTTGTAATTTTTCCACGTAAATATTTTTCTATCATCAAACTGGCTATAGGACCCGCGACTGATGCCCCAAAACCTCCATTTTCAACAAAAATTGCAATCGCAATCTTCGGATTGTTTTTTGGTGCAAATGCTACAAAAATTGAATGATCTTCCATCTTAACCCTTTCGCCACCAATTATCGCATAATTTTCTGCCGTTCCGGTTTTTCCGCAAATAGCAATTCCTTTGACACGTAAATTACTTGCTGTTCCTAAATTATAAACATCAAAAAGACCCGAAATCATTGGGGTAAAATAATAATTATCGATTGTACTATAATGTTTTATTTGAAATTTTTCATTTATCCTTCCACCTTTAATTTCTTTTATAATGTGAGGTGTAAAATAAAAACCTTCGTTGGCAACTACGGAAATCATATTGGCTAGTTGAATAGGAGTTGCCAAAACTTCTCCTTGACCGATGGCATTAGAAACTATTGCTGTACTGCGCCAACCTCCATTTGGATACATTTTTTTGTAGGTTTGAGAGGTAGGGATATTACCTGTTTTGCCAGTAGGTAAATCATACCCCAAGAATGAGCCCATGCCAAAACTTTTTACATGGTGGCTCCAAACATCTACTCCCTCTGCAGGATCCGGATATTTATTAATGGTTTTCATATATACTTTTGCAAAATAAGTATTACACGAATTATAAATTCCATTGTGAAATTGATGAGGCCCAACACCGTGGCACTTCATAAAACTTCCTCTGCCGTAACTAAATCCATTGTGACACATAAAGGTTGTACTCTCATTTACAACTTCTTCTTGTAAACCAATTAATCCAGTTACAATTTTGAATGGCGAACCAGGAGGATATTCTGCTAATAATCCTCTGTCATATAATGGCTTTGCTAAAGAATCATTGTATAACTTCGTATAATTTTTTGATCGTTGTCTTCCCACTAAAATGGCGGGGTCAAAATTGGGAGCAGTTACTAATGCTAAGATTTCACCTGTTTTTGGTTCAAGAGCTACTATGCCGCCACGTTTGTTGACCATTAATTCTTCGCCAAATTTTTGTAAATCAATATCAATAGTCAGCGTAATATCCTGACCCCGAAGAGGTTTTTTATCAAGTTTACCTTGTTTATAGGATCCAATATCTTTGTTAAATTTGTTCATTTGTCTGTATTTTAAACCTTTAATGCCACGTAAAAATACTTCATAACTTTGCTCTACGCCTTGGGTACCAATTAAATCACCACTTTTATAATAAGAATTATTAGCAATTATTATAGGATTTGCCTGAGATATAGACCCAAAAACATTGGCCCCAACTTTTACTTTATAATCTCTTAAAGATCGTTTCACAACTTCGAAACCGGGTTCATATTTACGCAATTTTTCTTTCAAAGCAGCATATTCAATACTATTTAACGGTGGTAAAAAAACAGAGCGCAACCTCGGGCTATAAAGAGTTGCTATTCCCATTAAGCTATCGAAAGCTGGACGAGAAATGTGTACTAATTTACAAAATGCTGTTTTATCAATATTTTTAACTTCATTTGGCGTTACCATTAGGTCATAAGAAATCTGATTGCCAACCAATAATTTTCCATACCGATCATAAATTATGCCTCGTGGTGGATAATCGTAAATGATTCTTATGGCATTATTATCTGATTTTACTTTCAAGGTATCATCAATAATTTGAAGGTAGAAAAGCCGAATCATAATAAGAATCGCTGAAATGATAATTAGGTTTGGAAATAAGTCTTTTCTCATCGATTGGAATGGGCGGATTCAAGATATAAATGCAACTTTTTACTAATCTGCTAATTTGTGTAAAGATACTTGGTTTGGTGTTTTATAACCAAATCTTTTTCAGAGTCTATCCTTTAGGTTATTATACAATTTGCTGTGCAATTTAGTGATGAGAACTATAGTAAAATTGTTTTTAAACTGAAACGGGAAGAAGAGTCAATAATTCTTAAAAAAAATGGAATTATATTAGTTGATATTCCTATGCTAAAAGTAAATTTGTTTTCCATTATTAAAAGGATTAACAGAACCAATTTTCTAAAAATGAAACTAACTGACGAATATATCTTTAGGCAACCAGAAATGTATCAGTCGATTTTACTTCATATTATAAGTGTTGTAACAAAATCACTTCCTGATGCTGAATTACTTTTAAAATATGGAGTTCCTTATTTTTATTATAAAAAAAAGGCATTTTGTTATCTCGTTAATGATCAAAGAAAAGGATTTGTTGATTTGGGCTTTGCAAGAGGCTTTAAATTAAAAAGAAATCAAGAATTTCTTGTGGATGAAAGTCGAAATACTGTTAAATCTTTGCGTTATTTTAGTTTAGAAGCTGTTGACAATGCAATCCTTGAAGCTGTTATAAAAGAAGCTGCTACTTTGTATATATAAAAACCCCTTTAAGCGTAATAGAACTTTGAGAGCAACTTATGTTGAATTGACAAAGAAAAAAAACATTTGAAATTAAAGTACTTAAAGAATATGTAGTAGTAATATAATGAAAACTGATTATTTTTTAAAATTTAAAGCATTTTATGTGTTGTTGTTTTTAAGAAGCAGCTGTTTTTGAATGGTATTATTTGCTTATAAGTTGTTAAATAATTGGCAAAACTCCTTTATTCCAAATCCTAAACCTTAAATTTGCTTTTTACTTTAACAGGAGACTTCTAATCTCATCTCTTTTTACATAAATATGAAATTAAAACACATTATTTACACCCTATTAATTGTGGGTTTCGGGGCTTTTATTACCTATAGAATTACTTCAAACAATAACAAAAATGGCGATCCTAAAGGAAAAGACGGAAAAGGCAAAGTAATGACCGTGAGCGGAATTGTAGTTAAAACACAAACTTTCGATAACAACCTTTCGCTTTCTGGTTCTATCGAAGCCAATGAACAGGTGGAAATTCGCTCTGAGATATCAGGAATTGTGGAAGGCATTTTTTTTAAAGAAGGTAGCACTGTGTCGAAAGGCCAATTGCTTTTCAAAGTAAATGATTTAGAGCTACGAGCACAATTGGCTCAAGCCAAAACTAAACAAGGACTAGCCTCTGAAAATGAAAGAAGAGCTAAACTTTTATTGGCAAAGGAAGCCATCAGCCAAGAAGAATATGATGTAGCTAGAGCCGATTATAAATTGGCACAATCCCAAGTGCAATTAATTGATGTACAAATAGCCAAGACTTCGGTTAGAGCTCCCTTTTCGGGAAAGATTGGACTACGCTCCATTTCGTCTGGGACCTACATCTCTCCTAGCCTTTTAGTCGCCAAATTAGTCAACATCAGCAAATTGAAAATTACTTTTTCTATTCCTGAAAAATATGCCAATCAGGTGAAGTCAAATTCCAATTTAAGTTTCACAGTTGCTGGTTCAACCGAAAAATATACAGCCAAAATATATGCCATTGAACCCGAAGTTCAAATCGCAACAAGGACTTTACAAGTACGAGCCATTGCCGAAAATAAAGACGGTAAATTGTTACCAGGGACTTTTGCCAATGTTGAATTGCCTTTGGACATTATCAATAATGCAATTGTAATTCCTACAGAAGCCATTATTCCTGTTCAAAACGGAAAGAAAGTTTTCATTTCCAATATGGGCAAAGCCAAAGAAGTTATGGTAGAAACGACAACAAGAACAGACGCTTCCATTTTGGTTCTTTCGGGTTTAAAAACCGGAGACACACTATTGACAACTGGAGTAATGTCTCTAAAAGAGGATGATGCCGTTAAAGTGAAAGTAAAATAGATAGCAGATTTAATTGAACAGAAAATCCTAAATCTCGATTATTAAATCCTAAATCAAAAAATGAGTTTATCCACATTAAGCATAAGAAGACCAGTGTTAACGATAGTTATGAACTTGACCATCATCTTGTTTGGAATTATTGGTTATACATTTTTAGGTGTACGTGAATTTCCTTCAATAGATCCAGCACAAATATCGATTCGAACCAATTATACCGGTGCAAATGCTGATATTATTGAATCGCAAATTACAGAACCTCTTGAAAAAGCAGTTAATTCTATAGATGGAATCAAGAATATCACATCCTCAAGCAATCAGGGAAGCAGTTCTATTACAATTGAATTTAATTTAGACAAAGATTTAGAAACTGCTGCAAATGATGTTCGCGACAAAGTATCTCAGGCGATTAGAGATTTACCCCAAGATATTGATTCACAGCCCACTGTTTCAAAGGCTGATGCCAATAGTGAAGCCATAATTTCAATGACCGTGCAAAGTGACAATCGTACGGCTTTGGAATTAAGTGATTACGCCGAAAATGTGATTAGCCAACATTTAGAAACAATTCCGGGAGTGAGCGGAATTCAAATTTGGGGAGAAAAAAGATATGCAATGCGTTTGTGGATTGATCCCGTAAAACTAGCTTCTTATGGTTGCACTGTTTCTGAAGTTAGAGCAGCACTAAACAAACAAAACGTAGAATTACCTTCTGGAAAAATAACAGGAAATAATACGGAATTAACAGTCAAAACAGTCGGAAATTTATCTTCTCCCGAAGAATTCAACAATATAATTATACGTACTGATGGCGAAAAAATTGTAAGATTAAGCGACATCGGTCGTGCAAATCTTGATGCTGAAAATATAGAAACCCAAATGACGCAATCAGGAACGCCGCTCATTGGTGTTGCTATTGTGCCACTTCCGGGAGCCAATTATATTGACATTTCCAAAGCGTTTTATAAAGAATTTGATAAATTAAAGAAAGATTTACCAAAAGATATTAAACTTAACATCGCCATTGACAATACTGTTTTTGTAAAAAAATCAGTAATTGAAGTAGCGGAAACATTAGGGATTTCTCTAATTCTAGTAATTTTAATCATCTATTTATTCTTTAGGGATTGGGCAATTGCGTTCCGGCCTTTAATTGACATTCCTGTTTCATTGATTGCGACTTTCTTCATTATGTGGCTTTTCGGGTTTTCTATAAATGTATTAACTTTATTAGCAATTGTTTTGGCAACTGGATTAGTCGTCGACGATGGAATCGTGGTTACCGAGAATATTTTCAAAAAGGTGGAAGAAGGAATGACTCCCATTGAAGCTGCTATTAAAGGTTCTAATGAAATATTTTTTGCCGTGGTTTCCATATCAATTACCTTGGCTGCTGTGTTTCTACCGGTCATATTTCTGGAAGGATTTGTCGGACGACTATTTAGGGAATTTGGTGTCGTCATTGGAGCTGCAGTTTTGGTTTCTGCCTTTGTTTCCTTGACTTTGACACCAATGTTGAATGCGTATTTAATGAAAGGTGGAGAACAAACAAAATCTAAATTTTATATCAAAACAGAACCATTTTTCCAAAAATTAAATACTACTTATGCTAATTCTTTGGAGCGTTTCATGAAAAGAAAATGGATGAGCTTTCCCATTATTATTGCGTGTTTCGGATTAATCTATTTATTTTTTAACCTAATTCAAAAAGAAACAGCACCATTAGACGACCGAAGTGGATTTGTAATGCGAATGGCAACTCCCGAGGGTTCTTCTTATGCTTACACCGATCGATTTATGCAAGAAATATCGAAGTTGGTAGATGATTCTATTCCTGAAAAACAAGTAAGTTTGGTTATTACCTCACCAGGATTTAGCGGTTCAGGAGCAGCTAATACCGGGTTTATTCGAATTTCTCTAAAAAACCCAAGTGATAGAAAAAGATCCCAAGCAGAAATTGCAGATCAATTAACCAAATTGACAAAAAAATATCCCGATGCCAAAACATCAGTAACCCAACAACCAACTATTTCGGTAAGTCGCCGTGGTGGTTTGCCAATTCAGTATATTATTCAGGCACCAAATTTTGAAAAATTACAGGAAAAAATTCCACTATTTATGGATGAAGCAGCAAAAAATGAGACTTTTTCCATTACTGATGTTAATCTAAAATTCAACAAACCCGAAATTAACATCAGCATCGATCGTGAAAAAGCAGAAAGTTTGGGAATTTCGGTTCTGGATATTGCCCAAACTTTGCAACTTTCGTTAAGCGGACAGCGTTTTGGTTATTTTATCAAAAATGGAAAACAATACCAGGTAATTGGGCAATTCGACCAAAAAGACCGTTCAAAACCCTTGGATTTAACTTCAATGTTTGTCAAAAACAATAAAGGCGAATTGATTCAAATGGACAATGTTGTAAATATTGAAGAAAAAAGTAATCCACCCCAATTGTACCACAACAATAGATATATGTCAGCTACAGTTTCTGCCGGGCTTGCTTCGGGAAAAAGTATTAGCGATGGAATTGATGCAATGAATGAAATAAAAGCCAAAGTTCTGGATGATACGTTCACTACCGATTTGGGAGGGGAATCTCGTGATTTTGTGGAAAGCAGTTCGAATACTTCGTTTGCTTTTGGACTGGCTTTGTTGTTGATATTTTTGATTTTGGCAGCACAATTTGAAAGTTTCATTGATCCTTTCATTATTATTTTAACGGTGCCAATGGCGGTCGCAGGAGCCTTATTTTCACTTTGGCTCTTTGACCAAACTTGGAATATTTTCAGCCAAATTGGAACTATCATGCTTATTGGTTTAGTAACCAAAAACGGAATCCTAATTGTGGAATTTGCCAACCAGTTGCGGGAACAGGGAAAACCAAAATTAGAAGCGATATTAGAAGCATCTGAAGCGAGACTTAGACCTATTTTGATGACCAGTCTAGCTATTACACTAGGAGCTTTACCCATTGCATTATCGATTGGAGCTGCTTCTAAAAGTAGAATTGGAATGGGTGTAGTGATTGTTGGAGGCACAATTTTCTCCTTAGTTTTAACTCTGTTTGTTATTCCTGCTTTGTATTTAATGTGGTCAAAAGCCAGAAAACATTATCCCGAATTTGATCATATCGAGGAGTACGAAAAAGAAAGTAAATAATTAGAAGCCAAGAATTTAAAACTAAGTAATTGATGAATTCATGGCAAAAGAAAAACATAATATGAATACTAAAATTCTATTCCGCAGTTTACTATTTTTCTTCCTTTGCCTTGTAAAAATGGAGGCTCAAGAAGTTTTGACTATAGAAAACGCCATGAAAATAGCATTGGAAAACAATTTTGAAATAAAAATGGCGTCTAATAATCTGGACATCGACAAAACCAATGTAGCTGCTGGAAATGCTGGAATGTTACCCAAAATTACGGCAACCTTGGTAGATGCAAACAGCATTCAAAACAGTTCGCAGACCCGACAAGACGGAACAGTTAACGCATTAGACAATGCCAAAAATAATTCCTTGAATTATGGCGTTGGACTGGATTGGACGGTTTTTGACGGTTTCAAAATGTTTGCCAAATTAGAACAGTTAAAAGAATTGCAAAAATTAGGTGAAGCCCAATTAAAACGAACTATAATATTAAAAATTAGTGCTGTGAATGCCGTTTATTTTGATTTGGTTCAGCAACAGCAACAACTGGCGGCATTGGACACGACTATCGTTATTTCGACACAACGATTAAATTTGGCACAAAATCGGTTTACTATTGGTAAAGCGTCCAAATTAGAAGTTTTGAATGCCCAAGTAGATCTAAATACTGACAAAGTAGCGCTTTTGCGTCAAAAAGAATCCTACGCCAACCGAAAAATTGCCTTAAACCAAATTTTAGCAAGAGATCCCAAACTCGATTTTAAAGTCGTTGACGAAGTTGCAGTAGACGATAAATTAGTACTTGCTGAATTAATAGCTTTGGCCGAAAAACAAAATCCACAATTGGAATCCGAAATCATCAATAAAAGAGTTTCCGAATTGCAATTGAAACAAATTAAAGGCGAACGTTTTCCCACTTTAAATTTGACCTCAGGTTATAATTTTTTCGAAAGCCAATCTAGTTTGGGTTTTACCTCGGAATCTTCGGCTCGTGGACTGAATTATGGGTTTCGAGCTTCTTTGAATGTTTTTGATGGGTTTACCCAAAATCGTAGCGAGAAAATAGCCAAAATTCAAATTGAGAATTCAAGAATTGCTATCGAACAACAAAGCCTGCTATTAAATTCAGAATTATCAATAGCTTTTCAAACTTATTTAACCAACTTGGAGCTAATAGATTTAGAAGAAGTTAACGAAGCTATAGCTAAACAAAATCTTAGCATCACAGTTGACAAATTTCGAATTGGAACCATTACTACCCTAGAATTTAGAGCGGCTCAACTAAATTACATTAATGCAAAAGTGCGTTACAGCAATGCCCAATTCCAAGCCAAACTCTCTGAAATCGCCTTAAAAGAATTGGCTGGAAATTTGAGTTTTTAGTTTATTTTTGTTCAAAAAAAATACTCAATGACTTCCTACAACCCAAAAGAATGGATTAGCTTTATTTTTAGTGCAAGTAAAGCAGATACTTTTCAAAAGTTAATTCCAATGATGATTATTATTGGCGCCTATTCTGGAATTATTGGCTATTTAGAAATAGAATATTGGGATTTACCGGAAGACAGTCACGTGAAAAACATCTCTGTTATGCATAGTTTGTTGGGTTTCGTGATTTCACTGTTATTGGCTTACCGAACTAATACGGCTTATGATCGCTGGTGGGAAGGACGAAGACTATGGGGTGGATTGGTCAACAGTAGCCGGAATTTAGCCCTAAAGTTAGCAGTGATTTTAAAAGAGGAAAGTGATCGTTTCTTTTTCAGGAAAATGATTCCGGGTTATGCCTCCATCTTGCAGAAACATTTAAGCGATAGCGATACGGCAAAACAATTGTTTGATGATGTAGATTTAGAGATCGACCATCACAAACACAGACCTAACCAAGTAGCTAAAATACTATTTCAAAAAGTTAATGATTTGTATGTTTCAAATAAAATTACTGGTGACCAGCTCATTATTTTAAATAACGAACTACAATCCTTTACAGATATTTGCGGCGCTTGCGAACGAATCAAGAACACTCCTATTCCCTACTCTTACAGTGCATTTATTAAGAAATTCATTTTTATTTATGTACTTACATTACCATTTGCCTATGTTTTTATTTTGGGCTATTTCGTCATTCCTGTGGTCGTTTTTATCTTCTATGTTTTAGCAAGTTTGGAATTAATTGCCGAAGAAATCGAAGAACCTTTTGGAACAGACGACAACGATTTACCAACCAAAAAAATCGCCGAAAACATCAAAAAACATATTGAGGAATTGATTTAGTTTTTGTTGCTCTGAATATGTTTCAAATGAAACAAATTCGTATTTTGAATACACAAATTCTATTCAAAAAACCAAATAAATTGTTTCTTACTCCAAACTGCAATCCTTATATTTGCACCCGAGACTGAAGTTCGAAATGACGAAGTAATCTCATTAAAATTCTCAAATCAAATCGCCATGATTCCAAATAACAAATGGAAATAACGAATGGCGATACCATATTCCGCTAAAAAACAAATAGTATCTTCATATGAAAATATCATACAACTGGTTAAAACAATTCATCAAAATAGATTGGAAGTCCGAAGAAATCGCAGCTTTATTGACCGATTTAGGTCTTGAAGTAGAAATGGTCGATAAATATGAATCGGTAAAAGGCGGTTTAGAAGGAATTGTTGTAGGTCATGTTCTTACTTGTATTCCACATCCTGATGCGGACAGACTGAAAGTGACTACAGTAGATTTGGGCGATGGTGTTCCGGTTCAAATTGTTTGTGGGGCAACTAATGTTGCTGCTGGTCAAAAAGTACCAGTTGCCACTATCGGAACTACATTATACGACAAAGAAGGTGTTGCATTCCAAATTAAAAAAGGAAAAATCCGCGGACAAGAAAGTCACGGCATGATTTGTGCCGAAGACGAATTGGGTCTTGGAGAAAGTCACGATGGAATTATGATACTTGATAATGCAATTGCAGCTGGAACACCAGCCGCGACTGTTTTCAAAATAGAAAGTGACGAAGTCTTCGAAATTGGATTAACACCCAATCGCGCCGACGCAATGAGTCACCTTGGAACCGCACGTGATTTACGAGCTGGATTATCGCAAACTGTTGTTAATGTCAAATTCATTACGCCATCAGTAAGCAATTTTAGAGTGGACAAAAGAACACTGAAAATTGATGTCAGTGTCGAAAAACCATTATTAGCTCCCAGATATTGCGGAGTTACAATTTCTGGAATTACCATAAAACCTTCACCAGTTTGGTTGCAAAACCGTTTGAAAGCCATTGGAATCAATCCAAAAAATAATGTTGTCGATGTTACTAATTACGTTTTACATGAATTAGGACAGCCGCTTCACGCTTTTGACGCTTCAAAAATCAATGGGAAGATAATTGTAAAAACGCTGACCTCGGGAACTAAATTTACAACGCTTGATGATGTAGAAAGAAGTTTGCACGAAGAAGATTTAATGATTTGCGACGAAATAGGACCTTTGTGCATTGCTGGAGTTTTTGGCGGAAAAAGTTCAGGCGTTTCTGAAACAACGACTTCTATTTTCCTTGAAAGTGCTTATTTCAATCCTGTAAGCATCAGGAAGAGTGCCAAAAGACACCAATTAAACACTGATGCTTCTTTCCGTTTTGAAAGAGGAATTGACCCAACTATCACCGAATATGCCTTAAAACGTGCGGCTTTGTTGATTCAAGAAGTAGCAGGTGGCGAAATCACTTCAGATGTTATTGATGTTTATCCAAAGAAAATTGCTGATTTTCCTGTCGTTTTGAATTTCAATAATGTGAAGAAAATTATTGGTCAAGAATTGCCAAAGGAAATCATTAAAAACATTTTGGCATCCTTAGAAATAAAAATAAATAGTGTTTCCGATGCAGGTTTAGGCTTAGTAATTCCTTCGTACCGTGTTGATGTACAAAGAGAAATTGATGTAATCGAAGAAATCCTCAGAGTCTATGGATACAATAATATTAAATTTTCCGAAAAACTGAACGCTACTGTTTCTATTGCGCCAAGAACCGAAGATTATAAAGTACAGAATGTAATTGCTACTCAATTGAATTCACAGGGTTTCAATGAAATGATGGCCAATTCATTAACAACAGCTTCTTACGTTCAATTGTCGGAAATGTTGAAAGAGGAACACAATGTAATCATGTTGAATCCTTTGAGTAATGATTTAGCAGCAATGCGTCAATCCTTATTATTCTCTGGCCTCGAAGCTTTATCGTATAACATCAACCGTAGAAATTCCGATTTAAAATTTTTTGAATTCGGAAAGACCTATCACAAATTCGAATCCGGTTACGAAGAACACAAACATTTAACGATGTTCATCACCGGAAATCGAAATCAAGAAAGTTGGACAAATACACAAAAACCAACCGATTTCTTCTTATTCAAAGGCTACGTAAATGGGGTTCTTTCGAGATTAGGAATTCAAAAAACGCAAAATCTCCCTATAACTTCTGATGTTTTTTCAGAAGGAATTGCTATCGGATTTGGCAATGATATTTTGGTTGAATATGGTGTAGTGAAAAAATCGATTTTGAAACATTTCGATATCAAGCAAGAAGTCTTATTTGCCGATTTCAATTGGGCTTTGATTTTAAAATTACTTTCCAATAAAATAAAATTCACGGAAATTCCAAAATATCCTGAAGTTCGCAGAGATTTGTCTTTGCTGTTGGATGACAGCGTCTCTTTTGACGCGATTTATAATCTTGCAAGACAAACTGAGAAATCACTCCTAAAGGACATTAATTTATTTGATGTGTACCAAGGAAAAAATCTTCCCGAAGGCAAGAAATCGTATGCAGTAAGTTTTACCATTCAGGACAATGCCAAAACCTTGACCGATGCTCAAATTGACAAAATTATGAGCAAGCTTCAAAAGAATTTAGAAAGCGAATTGGGTGCTAGCTTGAGGTAATTTTGTTCAAACATATAAGGCATTTAAGGCCATTTAAGTGACATAGTTTTGATTTGAATTAAAGCAAAATGCCAATCCTAAAATCTGGATTGGCATTTTTACTTTAAGTAATTGAGGATAACTTATTCCTTAATAAATTGAGTATTAGATGTTCCCTTATCCGTTTTTATTTGAAGAAAATAATTCCCTGAAGTTAAACTCGAAACATCAATTTTTGAGACTTTGTCCGCATTGGTGACCACTAAAACCAATTGTCCTAAAGTATTGTAAACACTTATAGATTTTACATTTATGGTTTCTTTTGCAGTAATATTCAAAACTGATTTGGCGGGATTTGGATATAAAGTAAAATACCACGCAAAATCAAAATCTTGTGTTCCTAGGGTTTTAAATGTAGAAGTCGCTTTGTTAGTAAGAATCGGGAAATTATAATCGAAATAGATATTGGCTTCGTTGGTAAAGCTGTCGTTGACTACAAGTGTTGGCAAGGTTTTTATTTTGAATGCAATATACCCATCATTATTGGCATCGTCAAAAGGAAGATTGATGTTTTCGAAGATAAATTCTACTTTGTTTCCATCCGAAATTTTGGTAACGTAAGAATGACTAGCACTAGTTGGAAGCAAAGTCGAAATATCAAATTTGGATAAATCGATCATATCTTTTACTACAACATTCGTGGCAGCGAAAGTTCCTTTGTTTTCAAAACGAATCATATAATGCAGATATTGACCAATCAGTGCTGGCGTAATTACAGAACCTTCTAAACAAGTTTTATCATTCGGGTCATACGAACCCACCACCGTTTGATTAAAAGTAAAAGTATTGTCTATTGGGTTTTCGTCTGTTGCTGCAGATGTTATTGTAGTTGTAAAGTTTAAAATATCCCCATTATTAACAGCGGGAGTTTCTTGTGGCGAATTCACATTCATAGTAAAAGTAATTTCACGGGTTTCAAATGGTTTTAGATTGGTAAAATTCCAAGATAAATTATTAACTATTTGGGTTGTTGTAACAGGATTAGCCAGTACCAAATCTAAAATAGCATCATTGTAAGTTAGATTAACAGTACCCGATTGAATGCTAATTCCTTTGTTTTTATAAACTATTTTATATTTTGTATCAAAACCCGGAACAGCAGGTCGCAAAGGCAACAAAGTAATTTCTAAATCAGTATGATTACCATTGGGCGTAATGCAAAAATTTTCGACTTTAGGGCTTGTTTGGGTTGGGAAAGTTACAGTAACTGTTGATGGCGAAACTATATAATAACTCGGATTTTCGAATACTGGTGTAAAAGTATGTGTTCCTGCTTGCACTGGAATCGAATAATCGCCCGAAGTATCCGAAATA